>JBGSKB010000533.1:0-4483 GCA_041741395.1 Melioribacteraceae bacterium | reverse complement strand
TCATTATCATCAATATACTCTAAAGAAGTTCCAATCATAGGAATTCTATCTTTCAATACACTATCAGATAACTTCTTCCCTATTCCTTTCAACAAATCATCTTTGTCTAACGTTATTGTTGGCATTTTAAATCCAGACTTTCATCTCCTTTAATTGTTTTATATCATTCTTGTAAAAATCACGTAAATCTTTTATTCCAAAATATGGACAAACAACTCTACCCAATCCAAATCCCCAAGCAAGTACAGGAATATCTCTTCCCATCAAAGGTTTTACAACTTCAGGTCTTAACATTCCAGCTCCACCAAGTTCAATCCAACTATCTTTTTCTTTCAAATAAACTTCAATTTCAACTGATGGTTCTGTGTATGGAAAATAAGCAGGTCTAAATCTAACTTTTTCATAACCCATTTTAGTAAAGAATTCTTGTAAATATCCAAGTAAATGACTAAGATTAGCATTTTCATCTATAACAATTCCTTCTGATTGATTAAATTCAAACAAATGACTCCAATCTAAAGTTTCATTTCTGTAATTTCTGCCTATAGCAAAATATTTTACTGGCATATCTTCTTTTTTTAATTTAGCTAAAGTTCTAGCCGATAACACAGTAGTATGAGTTCTCAAAACTAATTTTTTAGCTTCTTCCTCGCTCCATTTATATTTCCAACTAGTTTCATGCTGTTTCTTAACTTTCTCAACAAAATCAAACTCTGGCAATTTACCTTTACCTTTCACAAAGAAAGTATCTTGCATTTCTCTAGCCGGATGATCTTGTGGAACAAACAAACTATCGAAATTCCAGAAACTAGTATTTATTATTGGACCATTCATCTCTTTAAAACCCATATCTAACCAAACTTTTTTAGCATAGTTCTTAGCTTCATTAATGAAATGTCTTTTACCAGGATAAATCTTAGGAACACTAACTTCAACATCGTATCTTCTAAATGTTTTGTCTTTCCAACCTTGATTTTTAATTAATTCCGTTGTAACACTATCAACTAACTTATCAGAAATTTTCATTCCTATTAATTTTTTTCCAATATCAGTTAATTCGATACTAGAATCTTTTTTAGTTAAAACATAAACAATTTCCTTTCTTTTTAATAAATTTTCAAATAACTTTTTATCTTCGCTAGTTAATTTTTCTTTTTCAATTGGTAATTTTTTTAAGAATACTTCTTCTGGAGATAAACCAATTAATAATTTTTTACCAGTTTCAGTTATTTTAATTTGATTGTCCAAAATAATAGCAGATTTAGCTTTTAATGCTCCTAATGAAATACTTAATTCTTGATCAGATAAATTAGTTCTAACTTTAATATCTTGTAAACTTAATGGTTTTTTCTCAATTGCTTTCAAAAATTGTTTCTCTGGCAATCCAGTTTTCAAGTATTTTTCACCATTATTGCCTACTTCAATAATCTCAGTAGAATGTTTATCAACAGTTATAACTTGTTTATTCTCTAACCACTGTAATGCTCTAGAAATCTCTATCTCTTGTAACCCAGACTTTTCCTCTAATTCTTTCTGTTTTTTATATTTTCCAAGGAAAGGTAGGATTTTTCTCTCTAATGGGTGCAAACTATTTGCTAGATTGTTTAAATCCATAGAAACAATAAAATCAAAGCTATTTAAAAACGTTATTGTTTTTAATTCTGTTTAGAATAAGTCTGTTCTTTTAATCTTTGTAAGTAACCCATTACTAATTTAGATGTACTTCCACAAAGATAACCTAAAACTTCTAAGTCAGATTCTATTCTTAATTTTTCTTCATTAACTTGTCTAGGTAATTCAGAATTAAAACCATCACAAATAAGTTCGTCCAAATCGACAAAAGGAGCCATTTTACTTGTTCTTGTTCCAAGCGTTATCAAATAATGTTGATAATGTACTTGCGAAGAATGGAGTATTAACCCAAACACCAACATCGTTCTTATCGATAACTTTTTCGTCATCAGTTAACATAAACATTAAGTTTGTATCATCAACTAAAATAAATCTTGAATTCATTCCTTTCAATTCTTTTACAGTTGCTATACCTTTCAAATCTTTATTAGCTACTTCAGATTCTGCTGTTAATGGTGCAGCTATTCTTATTTTTACACCGCTATTAGCTAATCTTTTAAGAACAAATTTCAAACTATCAACTTTTCTGATTAAACCTTTCTCAGTTGTAGAAATAACAACAGATTTTTTAGCTGATTTTAACATTGTTTCCATTTGATCATATATATTTCTTCTACCTCTTAATGAACCAGAGATAGTTGATGGATCAATATGGTCAATTCCGTTCTTGAATAACAAATCTAAATCACCAAAAAAGTCACTATCCTTTAAAGTATCAATAACTAACGCTTTTTGACTAGCATCTTGTAACACAGTTTTTTTAACTCTGCTTACAACTTCTTCAGGTGCAACAGCCAAATATTTTATTGGTTTACCTAATTTCATTAAGATAAAACCACGTTTTTCTAAAGATTCTAAAACATCATAACTTCTAGATCTTGGAACATTACTTATATCAGCTAATTCTCCAGCTGTAGCTACGCCCTTAGATAACAAAGCCATCCATATCTTAGCTTCGTATTCGTTAAGATCAAAAGATGACCTTAGTCTTTTCAAAAATGTGTCATTCATTATCATTTTAATCACTGAACTAGGATAAATGAGGGGGTTTATAAATCTTTCGGTTATTGTTACAGCATAGTAGTAAACTATCCTTTATTAAAAAGCCTTAAAAAAGCTTACTAATTACCACTATCATGAGATATTTACAAGCAATGATACTTGTATTTTTGGTCATTTCTTCAGTGGCTGCTAACCAATTTGATAGTTTTCAATTAGACAAGAGTAAAATAAAACAAATTCATCAGTTTAATATTAGTAATATGAGTATAAGCAATATAACAGACATTAATCTAACCGATATAAACTTCACAGATATTAACCTAACAAATACAACTGATAATCTTTCTGATATAAATTTAACAGACATAAATCTAACAAATATAACAGTAAACACTACAAACATTAATTTAACTAATATAACAGAAAATTTAACTGCAAATATAACTAACGAAACAATATTAAAATCTCCACAAATAATAACATCATATTTTTATGCAGATTCAGATTTAATCGCAACAAAAGATCCATCAGGTATAAATTATTATCATAAAGATAGAACAAACACAAATAGAATCACAACAAATGAAGAATCTAATCCAGTTAACGAGATAAAAACTCTTCCATTCGGAGAAGAAATACAAAATATTAATGGAGAAAGATTTGGTTTTACTGGAAAAGAATTAGACAATGAGCTAAATTATTTCGGTGCTCGTTATTATGATTCAAGTTTAGGAATATTTAATTCTATTGACCCAGTAAAAGAAAATCATGCATATACTTATGCAGATAACAATCCTTTGTATTATTTTGACCCAGATGGAAGAGACATAGCAGTTTTAGATAAAAATTTGCTAGCAAAAAAGAATGGTGTAGAAATATATCCAATACAAAATTATTTAACATTTGCATCTAAATTTGTAAACTATGCAAGTTATGATCCATCATTAAACTTCGACATCAAAGAAGGTATATTAGATTCAGATTTAACATTTATTTATGTAACAAATCAGCCAGATGGACTAAGAATCGGCACACAAAATTTACCTGGAAGAGCATGGACAGATGCAAGAACATTAGAAGTAACCTTCAATTTTGTTGAATTTAAAAATTTGTTTGAAAGCAATAAAGTTGCCTTCTTTTATGATTTAATTCATGAATCCGGACACCAAGTAGATTTGGGTAATGATAGACGAAAAATTTGGGATGAAAGATCAACAGATTTAGGAAGTGCTGTAGATGAATTAAAAGTAACTGCAAGAATACATAAGTTATTAGCATTAGACCAGCCATATGATGAAGCTAAATGGAAAGAAATAGGATTTACAAAAACAGATTACAAAAACTTACAACAAACAAGCAAAATGCATCTACAACATTACATTGACAAATTAAACGGGTTTAACGCAAAAGAAAAAGATGCATCAAAAAGAATAAATCCCTCACAACTTTTAACACAATATTATGGAATAGACATGTAATTATTTCTTAACATCTTTATAATTAACAAAAATTGTTTCTATTGTTCTCATGTTATCAGGATATGACGGCATATCTTTACCAAATTTATATCCGCATAGAGCAGCTTCAACATCTCCTAACAAACCAGATTGAGTTATCTCTTGTTTTAAACTATCCGGAACTGAATTATCATAATGAACCCCATTATAACTTTTTACATCAATTCTTCTAAGAGCATAATCTCTAACAGATAAAGTATCTGGGCTCGCACTCTTTCCAGTGAATAAATCATATTCTAAAACTAAATCTAAACTATGTTGACGAATATAATCCCTTACTGCATCAGAATAATTTGGTTCCTCAAAAGATAACAATCTAGGAACAACTACAT
>JBGSKB010000532.1:0-2341 GCA_041741395.1 Melioribacteraceae bacterium | reverse complement strand
AATTATTGCCGTTATTAAAAAATTTTTAATTTCCCGAAAAATTTTGTTCATCATAACATTCTGCATAAATATTTTAAACATTTTACCTCCACAATACTTATAAACTTTCTTATTAGGACGTATAAAATATTACATAGTTTCCTTGCACTAAAACTAAATTTAAATTATTGCATTATTTAATTTTTCATTCTAATTTTAAATAAATTCATTTAAGAAAGGAAAATTTATGTATGAATTAAAAAATAAAATTAATGATGCTAACGTTGAAAATTTTCTTAATAAAGTAGATGATGAAAACAGGAAAAATTTATCATATAGAATTCTTGAGTTAATGAAAAAAGTTACAAACGAAGAACCTAAAATGTGGGGTTCTAGTATTGTTGGATTTGGTTCATACCATTACAAATATAAAAGCGGGCATGAAGGTGATATGTGTCTTGTTGGATTTTCTCCAAGAAAACAAAGCGTTACTTTATATTTGAGTTATGATATTTCTAAATATGAAAACAAATTAAAAAAACTTGGGAAATTTAAAACCGGAAAGGGTTGTCTCTATATTAAAAATGAAAAAGATATAGATATTAAAGTCTTGGAAGAGTTAATCATTGAAGCTTTCAAATATATGAAAAATATGAAATGGGTTTGACCTTCACCCTCCCCTTTCAAAAAGGGGAGGATTTTTTTGAAATTTATAAATTTTCCATAATTGTCTTAATTCTACTTTTCTGATTTTCCGGAGCTTTTTTTAAAGCAATACCATAATTTTCCTTAGCACTTTTTTTATCGCCTTTTGTATTTTGTGCTTCAGCTAAACTATCATAGACATTCCATTCATTTGGATGTTTTTTAATATTCAATTTGAAAATTTCAATAGCATCATCTAATCTATTTTGGTTCATAAGCTGATAACCATAATTATTTAGTTCTGCTTCAGTAGCATCATCAATTGAACTTTGCATTAATTTATCACCATCTTCTTTCATACCTTTTGCTGTTAATAATCCGGCTTTCACTGATTTATTTCCAAAATTATTTCCGCCGTTCATGCCCAAGGCTTTGTCAATCCAAATAACTGCTTCATCCAAATTAATATTGTTTTGCAAACAATATCTTGCTGCTGCTCCCCACGCGGCTGGATTAAATCCTTGAAGATTAGTTAATTCTTTTCTATATGTATCAAGGATAACATTGTGCTGGTCAAATTCAAACTTAATCGGAATTTTCAGATCCGCCCATTGAAAAACTAATTCTGTTGAACCAAGTGTAAAGTTTTCAAATTCATAAGTCAGCCATTCTTTAAAGTCAGACTTAATTGGATGAACTTCTATTCTTAGTGCATCTTTGTTTTCATCATAAAAAAAACTTCCCCATCCATCTACATCTTTGTTAAAAATAATTGTCCAATTATTTTCATTTACAATTGCATGAAGGCTGTACTTTCCAGCATTTAATTCTTGACCATTAATTTTTGCATTATGACTCAAAGTTAGAATTGTACTTTCATTTGCACCCATTCTCCATGGCATGGGATTTCCATTTCCAAACGGATTTGGTGCAAAACCTAAAGGAACTAGTTTTCCCCAAATTTCTCGACCATTTACTGCTGGTCGGCTATATTCAATATCAATATTTGCAAATCCAATATTTTGTGAAATTTTTGTTTTGGGGCTAACTCTTACGAACGAAAGATTTGCTTGACCAAATATTGTTTGAAATGATATTAGTAAGCAAATAATAAGAAAGATTGATAATTTTTGTTTCATTGTGCATTCCTCAGTTTTGTTAAAGAATAATCTTATAAAAGAGTTTATATCGTATTTTTTAATTCAATGTTACACACACTTTTTAGACGCTGAATATTAATTTAAGTTATTTTTTATTAGTGTAAAAATCAATAGCTAAAAATAATTTGATTTTTTTTGAGTTTCTGCATGCTCAAAAAAATATTGCATAGACTAACCAATTCTACAAATTCTGATTGAGATAAACGAAGTTAATTCACATTTGCATTACTTCCGCAAATAATGAATAAGTAACAGAAGTGGCGAAATATATCGAAAATAAAAAGTGCGAATATGATAACAGAATAACCTTTTTATAAATAAAAAAAGGATACTTGTTAGTATCCTTTTTAATTTTCACTAAGAAAGATTATAAATGAGAGGTAATTTTACACCGCCCATAAATTTTGAATAATTATGAGTGTGTAAAGTTTTTTGTGTAAATGGGGAATTGAGTTATTAAAAATCATCAAATCTTTCCTTAAAATAAACAGAAAAATTAGACAAAATAAGAGCCCAGTTCTGAATAGGCATAGACCATTTTTTTGATAAATCTCTAT
>JBGSKB010000531.1:0-2000 GCA_041741395.1 Melioribacteraceae bacterium | reverse complement strand
ATTGCGGAACCCATGTATTTCCAAGCTGAAAAATATCCGGAAGATTGTCACTGGCATATGCGGAAATTAATTTTTCTTGCGCTGCTGTCCAAGGAATTGCCTGAACATCAACTTTTATTTTAGGGTGAAGTTTATAAAATTGCGGCAATAATTTTTGAACGTATTCACCTTCTGCACCCATTCCCCAAAATTTAATTGTGGTTATTTTATTCTCTTGTTTGCTTTTACCGCAAGAAATAAATAACAATATTAATATTGACAATATTTTTATAAATGATTTCACTTGATCATTTTACTAAAATCATTTTCTTTGTTTCAATAAAATTTCCCGCTCGTAATGAATAATAATATATTCCGCTTGCTAAATTTTCAGCATTAAATTCTATTTCATAATTACCGGGTCTTTGATTTTCATTCACCAAAATTTTAACAATTTTTCCTAAGACATCATAAATTATAATTTTTACATTATTGCTCGAGCTAAAGCTCGAGGCTACATTTGGAATTGAATATTGAATTGTTGTAATCGGGTTAAACGGATTTGGATAATTTTGTTCGAGATTAAATTTTGTCGGAAGTTCTAAATTTTCAACAATTTCTGTAGGAGTTTCAGAATCAAAAAATGGAGGATATGAATTAAATATTTTTTTGATATCCGGATCATTCATAAATAAATTCCACAATAATTGCGATCTGTAGTTTTCAATCATGCAAATTATTGGTCCTTGATCTATTGCCAAATATCCATCACTAAACCATTCACCGCTAACTCCATTTGAAGAATATGTAAGATTAAATGCATCTTTAAAACCAAATTTTCCCCATAATTTATCTTTTAAATTTCTGTAAAAATATTTCATTGCTTGCGTTGATGCATATGGTGTGTAAGGCATTGATGAAAGTGCGGCTGTTGGAGAAATTGTGCCATTATCATTATTCATCGGTTCGTGTGCAGTATATCCAATTCCCGGAATCGAATAGCTTGCGGTTAATCCCCAGCACTCTTCACTATATCCCACATGGTTTTTGGGATTATCAATACAGTAATTAAGATTAATTAAACTTTGATTGATATTTTGCCCGAAATAATTTGCATACAAATCTCTTTTCACACGAGGATCAAATCCAATAAAAGAATAATGAGTGAAAAATAACGGACCACCATAACCTCCACCAACGGATAAGGTAATTCCATATTTTGGAGTGCCCGTATATTTAATATTACCATTATTTCCCCAACCAGAATTGTAATGCTGAATTAAAATTGGGAAAGTCGGGGATGCCAATGCTAATAAGTACGGCATTAAAGTTTCATTCCACCCGTGAAAAATAAAAGTATCGCTGAAATTGAAACCTAATGTCGGCGACCAGTTCCAATAAAGTCCTGTTGAATTATTTCTATAAAAATTCCAATCGACATTGTCCCAAAGTTGAGTAATTAGATTTCTTATCTGTTCTTCAGTAGAATCTGTTTGATTAAAATACTGTCTTGCACATAATAAACCTTGTACCATAAACCCAGTTTCAACAATATCTCCACCGTTCTGAACTCCAAAGTTCACAACTTTACCAGTAGTTCCGTTAAACCAATGTGGAAATGCTCCGTGGAATTTATCCATTTTATTTTGAAGAAAATCAGCAATTTTTAGAATACGTTCAGCACCTTGTTCTCTTGAAATAAATCCTCTTTCAATTCCAACAAGAATTGCCATAACGCCAAACCCACCGCCGCCAATTGTATTAGTTTTATCAGATTCATCAGGATGCCAGCGCTCTCTTGCAACTCCGGATGTTGGATCGCCCCAATCCCAAAAATATCTAAATGTAGCTCGCTGAATCATATCCATAAATTCATCGTCTGACATTTCACGAGTAAAAATTTCAACTTCTTCGCTTAGCTCTGAAACATTTCCGGCATTATCCATTGCTTGTATTTTATATTTTTCACTTTCACTTAATGTACCAAGCCAAAACATTTTATTATTTATATTTTTTGAAAC
>JBGSKB010000530.1:0-4701 GCA_041741395.1 Melioribacteraceae bacterium | reverse complement strand
AAATTATTATAACAATTTGTCCATCTTTCTTGTTCAATTTGAGTTTCATTTTTAGTTTTTTCAAAGGCATCTGTAGTTAAATTTAAATGTAAGATACCATATATTTTAATCGCATCTTGAACATCAACTAGTATATTTTTATACAATTGATAATCTTCATCATATGCAGAAACTAGATTTCTAATTATTGTTTCATTAATATTATATTTGATGTAAATATGTTCTATCTCATTAATAATTCTAAATATTTCATTTTGTGAATTTGTTATAATTTCAAGTTCTTTTATTTCACCCTCAATACTTTCCCTTTCCATATTTAAACTTTCTATCTTTTCAATTGTACTGTTATAACTTGCTTGAATGTATTCTATATTTGTCAAATTATCCATTGATTCTATACTAATTATATCCTTTAATTGTAAATCAATATATCTTTGAAGTTTATTGATTTCCTTTTGCAAAGATTCTGGTTTAAGCGAGTGCTGGGTATTGGTTATTAAATTAATTTCAGAATCAAGCTCTTGAATCTTTTTTCTATAATTAATTAGAATTTTTTGATTCGAAGCAATATCCTCTAATTTATTATCAAAGTCTTGGATTTGAGTTGGGAGTCGATTAAAATATTGCAAACAAGCTTTTTCATAACTTTTCAACTTAGAATCAATTTCCTCATCTAACTGTATTTTACGATTAAAATTATTTATTAAAATTTTTAAATGATCAATTGATTCAGAAGACAATTCTTCAGACTTCAATAAAATTGAATAGACAAACATCATCAATTCGTTTTTATAATCACTTTTATTGAGTTGAGTCAAAATATTTTCCAAAAGTTCAGATTCGTTAACATAATTTTGGCCACAACAGGGGCAATTATTCGAATTTAATTTTAGGGTGTTTTGCTCATCAATCATCCTCTTTAAAATTATGTTTAATTTCCTTACTGAATCTTGATAACCATAAGGAGCAAAATTCAATGGACTATTATCATAAATGTTCTTTCGAAAATAGAATAATTCATTTTTATTTTTTTCATACTCGTTAAATTGTAAACGTAATTCATTAATCTCCTTAACTATTTTCACCGAATATTGATATTCCTCTTCTTTTGTTTCTGAGTCTATCAAAAGAGTCTTTTTCTTTTCATTTAGGAGATCTAATTTATCATCGTTTACTTGTCTTTGCTGGTTTATAGACTCAATTTCTATTTTTAATTTATCTAAAGATTTAAGATTTGCTAAATATTGAGGATGTATGGATAAAAAAGATTTTAATTTACTTTTTTTATTTTCAAAAACTTGAATTTCTTTTATCAGCTCATTGAATCTTAAATTTTTTGTTGCTACAAAATTCATTTTATCATTAATGTTTGACACAGTATATGCTACAAATTCATCTATTTTTTTAAAACTAATTAGAGATAAATCGTAACTGAAAATATTAACAATTCGATTTATGTGCTGATTTAATATTTTATAATCTTGAGATTTTGTTTTAAATTCATTCAACTTGCTATTTATATTATTCTTTAAATTGGATAATGAGTTTAAATTATATGTAATATCATTTTTACTTTGATAAATATTAAAGGTTTTAGGATCTAGCTCACTCAGACGAGCTAAAATATTTCCTATCAATTTTGAACCAGATCCCAAATTTACTTCATATCCTTTGGCAAAAACAGATTTGTGAGCTTTTGGGCCATATTTTTGCTTCAATCCGCGTATTTGACTTTCGAGATTTTTAAGAATTTTATTACTGCCTGTAACTTTATATCTTTTAATCGATGCAATTAATTTTGTCATCTGATTGCGAAATTTTTCCATCCTTCCAAATCCAAACATCTCCAGAACAAGATCGTATCGTCTTGTACGAAGTTCATCTTCATTTATTTTTTTATCCCCATAAATAAAATCTCTTATTGAATTTTGAGTTAAAAAATGTGTGTGAAGAAGGATATCCCTATATTCATTAGTTAGTTTTGATTCAGAATTTGTAATGTACTTGAGAAAGTCCTGGTTTTCGATTTTATTATCGTTAAGAGTGGCGTTAATGCCATTGATATTTATATCAATACTAAATTCAAATTCCTTGCCTTTGGAAATACCATTTAGTTTAATATTACTATATTTTTCAACAGAATCTTTATGAATTAATGGTAAATACTTATTCGAGGATTGTTCTAAATCTGGGTCAAATCGTAACCTACTTACTTCATTAAAAATTGCGAATTCTAGCGCTTCGGCAATCGATGTTTTACCTCTACCATTTTTACCATATATGAGTGTAATGTCATATTTAAAATCAATTTTTAAATTTTCGAAACAACGAAAATTTGTTAGTTGAAGGCTAGATATTTTATTTTCTGATGTATTTATTGCTTGAATTTCCTGCACATCATTATGAAGAATTAGAGATTTATCAGAGTGCTTAAAAAGATAACCGAATTTTTTATTTTTGTTTAATTCAGAAATAATAGATTTAGGGTCATTTCTTTCAATTAAACTAATCAAATCTTGATCATTAACCAGGCTTTCAATATTAGGAATGAATTCTGATAATACCCTATTCTTATCTGCCGTCCATATCGGAATGCGATGCATTAATGAGTTTTCAAGTTCTTTTTTTGAAAATTTTTCTGGAATTTCAATAAATATTTTTCTGAAATAATATTCATTACCTTCAGCCAAGGTAAGCTCCCTATAAAGATTATTTTCGGCTATAACTTTTTGAGGGATTATAAAAACCAAATATTGGTTGATCTTTTTTTCTTTCGTCTGAAATAAAGTGCGTTGTAATTCTACCCAATTTCTAATCACCGAAAGGTTCTCAGTAATTTGACAAAACAATGAACTAAACAGGTTTTCTGCTTTGATAAGAATATTCTGGTCAGTAGCTTCTAAAATTTCTACATCATAAGCCAGGGCTTTTTTGTTTTGAATAAATTTCTTTGTTAGATCAGATATTTTCAATAAATCGAAAGTATCCATCGAAATACTCCTTCATATGCGTTTCATTTTCAATTCTAAGGTCATTATCGAGTTGAGAAGTTAAATTGTCTAAATTACAGACAAAAGGACTTTTCGCTTTGGATATTTTTCCAAACGACTTATCTGAATCTGTTTTAGATGTTATTGGTTTAGTAGTGTTTATCTCTGAAATTAATTGATCAAATAATTTAGGTGCACCATCCCAACTTCCAGATCTCAATCGCTGAAAAAATATAATACTATATGTATCTTTAAATTCATTTTCTTTACTTTTAAAATCTTCAAATAACTTATACTCGGCTGAATCTTTACAATCAATTATCATAATATTATTTGGACCTATTTTTAATTGTGATTCAAAGATAAACTCCTTATCAAACTTAAAATCAATTACTCTTAACCATACTAATAAAAATAAGAATATATCTATTGAATCTTCCCAGCAGTCACAATTTAATAATAGTTCGTTATTAGGGTATAAAATAAAAAGTCTTTTTATAAACTCTTGTGGACGTACATTAAAAAGCCTGTTTAGTAAATTCATATAAGCTGTTTTATTAGTAAAAAAACTTTTTAAAAATTCCCTTGTTACAAACCGATTTATTGAATTTGTCAATTGATGTTCAAGTATATTTTCCAAAACAAACTTTTCAGGATTTATATTCATATCCTTCACATCACCTAAACTAGTAATTTCAAATATCGCAGGTTCTTCAATAGGGTAAGCGGGATCAGCGACAGTATATCTAGCATTATTTATATTGAGAATAAACGAAATCACTCCTGGTCTATTTAATCTCCACCTAACAAAATTAAAAATACTAGTTTCCCCAGGTTTTCGATCAAAGGATTTCCAATAAAAACACTCTTCACCTTGGCTTGATCTTAGATCATTTGGAGCCTTACCTCTGCTCATAACACTCACGTTGCTATATCCATTGTAAGCACTATTTGCTGCACATATAATAGTATCAATAGTATTTAGCTTTTGCGAATATGTTTTTTGACCCAATTCACGTAATATTTGTGGATAATGACCAAGTGGATAATCATTATGCTCTATATGAAATATCAAGTCTAAACTCTCTCTCTGCAGTTCATTTTCAAGTGACTCAATTACTAATTGTATTCCCTGCTTACCGTTTTTATTAACAATTAAATCAGAGCAAATAGAAAACAGAATATTCAAATGGTTTATAGAAAAAATATATAAGTGATTAGATTCGAATTGATCAGCTTGTTCGAATCTACTTTTTTTCATTTTAGGTATTAAAAATTTAAAAGTCTTGCCATTATCATCCTTGATAATTAATGCACTAGTATTAAAGTGATTTATACCAGCTCCCAGTTCATTTTCATTAAAATCAGTTGAATTATCAAAGTCTTTTAAGAGATTAAAAAACTCATTTTTTGTTAATTGCTCAAGACCATAAAAAATTATTTTATTTTTAAAATTGGGATCACCATCTAGTTGATCCAAAATAAATTGTGAACTTTCCAAAGCAATAGAAAATTCAGGAAATAATAAAACATTAGGTGTTTTTTTATTACAAAAAAGATTTTGATTAAGTTTTAATAATAAATTTTTAACTATGTTAAGATTAATAGTTCGTTGACTATTTTTAATTTTAAAGTGATCGCCCTGTTCAATTTGATTTTCGAGCTGAACTTTAATTATACCAAGTTTATTCACATCAATAAAATTGAAATT
>JBGSKB010000529.1:0-3554 GCA_041741395.1 Melioribacteraceae bacterium | reverse complement strand
AAAGTAAAAAAATAATTTCGTATATTTGCTTTAAAAATTTGCACCCGTAGCTCAATTGGATAGAGCGTCTGACTACGGATCAGAAGGTTTGGGGTTCGAATCCCTACGGGTGTACAAAATTAACCTAAATAGACTGCTTCTCTCAAAATTTTATTATTCCTATAAATGTATCTTTTTTTTTTGCGCTTGTTATATTTTTAAATGTACGTATACTTAACAAAAGGAAAAGTGATAATCATTGAATTAAGGTTAGATAAATTTTTAAATTTTTTACAATTTATATGTTATAATAGAAAGAATGAAGTTTTGAGAAGTTATACAATCAAAAAGAAACAACGGAGTTTTTGTATAATTTTTGAAAAACAATCTTTCATAAACTGAATTAACTACCCAAACAAAATATTATACCGAAATAAATAATGACTTAAAATAGTATCAAATGATTTTATTAAATTTAGAACAAAAAAATAAATAATTGTTTGATAAAAATATGTCGATTATTAAACCAAAACTTTTTACAACTTTAAAAAATTATAATAGACAACAATTTATTTCTGATTTAACAGCAGGAGTAATTGTTGGTATTGTGGCATTACCACTTGCTATAGCTTTTGGAATTGCAAGCGGAGTAACACCGGAGAAAGGAATTATAACTGCTATAATTGCTGGGTTTATAATCTCTTTTTTTGGTGGAAGCAGAGTGCAAATTGGAGGACCAACCGGCGCTTTTATTATTATTGTATATGGAATTGTTCAAGAATTTGGAACTACGGGGCTTGCAATTGCCACAATTATGGCTGGAGTAATTTTAGTTGTAATGGGACTTGTAAAATTCGGTTCTTTAATAAAATTTATACCTTATCCCGTTGTTGTGGGATTTACAAGCGGGATTGCACTTTTAATTTTCTCTACACAAATTAAAGATTTTTTTGGATTAGATATAGAAAATGTACCAGCCGAGTTCCACGAAAAATGGATGTTGTACTTTGAAAACTTTTATACTTTAAATTATTACGTATTTAGTATTGCTTTGCTTGCGTTATTAATAATGATTTTCTGGCCTAAAATAACTCACAGGATACCTGGTTCATTAATAGCAATAATTGTAACTACTGTAATTGTTATTGTTTTTAAATTACCAGTGGATACAATTGGCAGTAGATTTGGTGAAATACCTTCCAATATTCCTTCTCCAAGTACATTTGAATTTAATTTAAAAGTTATTAGAAGTTTAATAGGACCAGCAACTGTAATTGCTATACTTGCAGCTATTGAATCTTTACTTTCAGCAGTTGTAGCTGATGGAATGATTGGAGGAAAGCACAGAAGTAATATGGAATTAATTGCCCAGGGACTAGCAAATATTATAACTCCACTATTTGGTGGAATACCAGCTACCGGAGCAATTGCTAGAACTGCAACAAATATTAAAAATGGCGGAAGAACACCCGTTGCAGGAATTGTACATGCTATTACACTTCTGTTAATTATGCTTTTCTTTGGAAGTTATGCAAAATTAATACCGATGGCAACTTTAGCAGCAATCCTTGTTATCGTTTCATATAACATGAGCGAATGGCATTCATTTAAGTCACTTTTAAAAAGTCCCAAAAGTGATGTTGCAGTACTGTTAACAACATTTTTTCTAACAGTTATTTTTGATTTGACAATTGCAATTGAAATAGGAATGATATTAGCAGTATTGTTATTTATGAAACGGATGGCTGAAGTATCAAATGTAAGTGTAATAACAAGAGAACTTGAAGATACGGAAGAAATACCAGATCCAAATGCAATTGATAAAAAGCAAATACCCGATGGTGTTGAAGTATTTGAAATAAATGGACCATTCTTCTTTGGTGCCGCAAAGAAATTTAAAGATCAAATGTTTGCTATTGAAGAACCACCGAAAATCAGAATAATTCGTATGCGAAATGTACCGGCAATTGATGCAACCGGACTGCAAACATTAAGAGATTTTTACAATGATGCTAAAAAACAAAAAACTAAATTGATACTTTCTGGTGTACATACACAACCTTTGTTTGCAATGACACAAGCCGGATTATTAGAAATTTATGGAGAAGATAATATTTTTGGAAATATTGATGATGCCCTTGATCATTCAAGAGAAATTCTTGGCATTCCAAAATTAGGAAGACCTAAAGATTTTATAGCAACCGTAAAAAGAGATGTAAATAATTAATAAAAATACTTTAAAATATAGAATCTAATAAATGGATCTCAATTCAAAAGATATTTCACACTTATTAATGTTACCGGAAAAAAATGTTCAACAATTAATTAAAAAGAAAGAAATACCATATCAATTTCTTCAAGATAAAATTGTTTTTAATAAACAGCAAATAATTGAGTGGGCTCTGGTTAGAAATCTTCCAATAAATGTTTCTCAACACAATAAATTAGTTGAGTACCATATTGAAACTCTAAGTACATTACTTGGCAAAGATTCATTTCATTATAATTGTGAGTTTAGTGAAACTTCTTATATTGAACAAATGATTTCACAAATAAATTTTGAAAAAAATATTGATAGAAATATTATTATCCAGCTATTAAAAAGTCGTGAATCTATGATGAGCACAGCAATTGGAAATGGAATAAGCTTACCCCATCCGCGTGTTCCGTTAATGGTTGGTAGGAATAAACCAATAATTAATTTTTTCTTCGCTAAAGAACCACTTAACTTGAATTCTATTGATGGAAAACCAGTACATACATTAATTCTTCTAATCTCACAAACCATTAAACAACATCTAAGTTTAGTTGCACACTTGAGCTTTCTACTTTCAAAAGAGACATTTCGTTTTACACTTGAAAACAGACTTGAATGTAATGAAATATTAGACATTATCCAGAAAATTGAGGGTACCAGAAACAAAGCGCAATGAATGATTTAATGGATGCCAATAATATATTATTATACTTATCATTTGTTGTTCAATTACTTGCAATAATTTTTGTATCCATAAAAAAAGAAATTAAAGCGCTTTATATTATAAATTCAATTTTGCTTATTGGTTTAATTTTAGGTTTGATTTCAACTTTTTCTACTGTACTTTTTACATCTGAAAAACTGATATTAAAAAATATTTCTGGGAATTGGATCAAACTTGATGGACTAAGTATTTATTTCTTATTTATAATCCAGCTTGTAGCTATTCCAACAACAATTTATAACTTTTCATATCTTCAGCATTATATTGAGCAAAAAAAATCAATAAAAAGTTTTTTAATATTTTATATAATACTTTTAACATCAACTCAAATTTTAGTGATCGCAAACCAAGCGATTCTTTTTTTAGTTTGCTGGGAAGTTATGAGCATGTCTGCTTATCTTGCAATGATTTTGGAAAAAGAGAAAGTAGAAGTTCAAAAGGGAAGTTTTTATTATTTTGCAGCTTCTCACGTATTAATTTTTATTTTATATTTTATGTTTTTTTTACTTCACCATCAAACTGGAAGCTGGTTTTTTAATGATTACCATCTTTCATTTAATTCCGGAATTGTTGTCCCGATAATTTTTCTTTCTT
>JBGSKB010000528.1:0-5179 GCA_041741395.1 Melioribacteraceae bacterium | reverse complement strand
AAAGTAAAAAAGGATTTGAAACTAGAATTACTAAATTTAAAAAATAATTCTAGTTTTTAATTGTGAGTAAGACAATGCAGAAAACTTTGTTTTTGATTCAATTAAAATTCGTCGCCACCTTCAATTTCCATTCCGGAACCTTCTCTATCTGATCTGTTTTTCGATTTATAATTATTAAAATTAAATCTTAAGTTTAACATTACAACCGGTGATTCCATCACAAATTTATTGTATCTATAAAAATCAAAAGATTCTGAAGAAGATTCTCTTTTACCTGTTGCAAAAATATCTCTAATTTGTAAAGTAAGAGCAAGCTGTTTATCAAAAAACATTTGTCTAAATGCTGCTCCAGCTATTATGAAATCTTCTTGTTTACCTTGCGCAGAAACAGTTGGACTGTTATAAAAAAGATTAAGTTGAAGTTGGGAAGTTTGAGAAATATTTAAACTATTATTTATTCTAGTATTCCAGTTAAAACTTTCTCTGTCAAAATCAGTTTCATTTAATTGACCGACGATTTTATAATTATAAATATTACTCATTAAATTAACATTCCAAATTTTAATTGGATCAAAATTTAACATTAGTTCGCTTCCAAAAGAATAATCTTTTCCAACATTATCCATTGAACGTAATGTTACATTTTCATCATAAGCCGTTTGGTAAGATTCAATTTTATTATTATTTACACGGTAATATAATTCGGCGGAGAAAAGACTTTTATCAAACATTCTTTGGTAGCCTAATTCATATGAATCAATATTCTCCGGTTCCAATGAAGGATTTCCTTGACGAACATTATATGAATCCATCCAAGTTAAAAATGGTTCAAGTTCCCATCCTCGCGGCCTTTGTATTCTTCTTGAATAACTTGACATAAATTGATTTTTTTCATCAAGTTTATATGAAAAATGTAACGATGGAAAATAATCCCATCTATCAATTGCAAAATTTTCATTTGTGTTATTAAGTTTTATTAATCTGTCAGTATATTCTGTTCTGAAACCAAATTGAAATCCAAAGTTATTAATTTGATTTGAATACATAGAATAAATAGCATGAACATTATTATCATAACTTACATCTTTGCTAAAAAGATCTTGAATTTTGAAATCTGAACTTAGTGAATCATAAAGAAAATATTCATTTATTTCATCTGAAATATTAAGATCGGAATTATAACCGGCTTCAAATTTTGATTCGGCATTTATAGGGTATGTGTAATCAACTTTAATTTCTACGGATGATGAAGGTCCCTTTTCTGTTTGTTCTTGTCCTTGAACAATAAATTTATTTATATCAAATTGTTTATATGAAGTAAATTCATCCGAATTATTTTTTTGGAAGATTATATCAGCGGTAACTGTGTGATTTTTATTTTCAAAATTATGGCTATAATTCATACCAGTGCTATAAAAATAACCATTTCTTGATCTATCACTAATTGTTGTATAATTTATTTCTGCCGGATTTAAATCATTCCATTGCAAATAAGAGAGTGTTGATTTATTTGTTCCATCTCTATATCCAAATCTGCCGTTAACTGTAATAATATCATTATCACTTAACGTATAAGCTAAAGAACTTTTAATTCCATAATTTTCTCTGCCATTATTTCCATTTCCGATTGATGAATTATAATATTTATTTTGATTGAAAAGTGTCCAACTATCAGCAATACTTTCACCTTCCATTAGATGTTTGCTATAATCTAAACCTAAGCTAAAATTTATCGGATCATTTTTTAATTCAAATACTCCATCAGCGCCGTATCTTGTTCCATTTCCGCCGTTTAAGTTTGCAATTCCGCTTATTCCTTCTAAAGAGTTGTTCTTTGTTAAAATATTAATAATTCCGGAAGTTCCTTCGGGATTAAATTTTGCGGATGGATTTGTAATTATTTCAATATTTTCAATTGTACTTGCGGGAATATTTTGAAGCGCTTCATTCGATTCAAGAATTGTGGGTTTTCCATCAATTAAAACTGTAAAATTAGAACTTCCGCGAAGACTAACATTTCCCTCAATATCAACAGTTACCGATGGAACATTTTCTAAAACATCAACAGCATTTCCGGAAATTGCAGTTAATTGTTCGCTAACATTTATTACTTTTTTATCAATCTGGTATGAAATTGCAGCACGTTCACCACTAACAATTACATCTTCTGTATTAAATCCTTCAGCATTAATCGAAATTTCCCCCAAATCTAAATTTGTAGTTGGAGCAATTTTTAAATTTCTAATTGTAGAAGATTCATATCCTATAAAACTTATTTTTATATAATATTCTCCGGGTCGAATAGATGTTATATTGAATATTCCTTCTGCATTTGTTACGGTTCCGTTTGTTTGGGAACTATCGCTCTGGCTAAATAAAATTATGTTAGAATATTCTAACGGAACTTTAGAATCCCAATCTATAACTTTTCCGGTAATTGAATTATTTAGATTTCTTTGTGCAAAAATTGATGAAAATAAAGTTAGAGTTACTAAAAGTAATAAAGTAAATTTTTTCATGAGGATGTTCTTTCGAGTATGTTTATAAATCTAAAGTAGTTAGACAAACGAAATTAAAAATAGTTTAGTCTAAAAATGATTTTGTAAAATTAGTTTAATAATTGTATCAATGCTTTAAAAATGTAATAACATAATTAAAACACATTTATAGTATTTATTTTTGGGGAAAAATAACTAAAAGTAGTATAAATATTTTATCTTAAAAACTCCAGCTCTATTTTTAACATGTAATTTTCTTTCTAACAAATTATTGTTTGAATCATATTGATTGCTTCTATCTTGTACTTCATTAATTGCTAAGTAAATCCAACTTTTAGGAGAAAAATTATATGCGAATAAAAATCCTAAAATAACTTGCTCCAATTTATCTGTAGATTTTACAAAAACATTATCAACATACATTTTTATGTTTAAATCATTAATTGGAGTTAATGAAAAATATGGTCGAGCATTTAATGTAATATCTTCAATTTCATTTTTGGGATTTCCTTCAATAAACAAATCAATAGAAGTTCCAACATTTAAAAAATTTAGTGCATTCCAATAGAAAAAAGTTCCAGCCCAAGAATAAAACGCAAGAAATTCTCTAGAAAAATTATATGTATTTGAATAACCACCGTTAATATTAGCATGCCATTTGGGTGAAATATCAAACCAAGAACTTATACTTGCACTGTATGATGAATAAAAAATATTTTGGTCTTTTGATTTTCCCGCGTCTAAATTTATTTCAAAGCCCCAATTATTTCTAAAGTTCATATTGTAACCTAAAACTCCACCATGGTCTGTATAATTATCTGTTTTTTCCCAATTTAAATATCCGCCAAAATAAAGTAGAATTGCTCTAATTGGACCTTCATCATATTGCCATCTTGGACCAGTTAAACCAACTGTTGATGAAGTTCCTCTCCAAGGTACATATCCTATTTGATCAATATCGAATTTATTTCCAATATATCTGCTTCTAAAAAGATGAATCCAGTTATCCATAAATTGCGTGTAACCAGCAGATCCGGAAAAATCTCCCTCATTATTTTTAAAAGATCTTGCTGCTTGATAGGCTAATTGCCAATTTGAACCTCTGAATGCTCCGTCAATATCTAAAACTCCATGGTCTTCATCATTGAAATGTTTCCCGACAAATAATAAACCGACTGATGAATTTTCAAAAATTTGTTTTTTTATTCTTGCTGATCCAAAAATCGCTTTTTCTTCAGTTAAATTTTCACCATCATTTTTATAATTTGTTTTTCCGGTCATTGCAAAAAATCCGCCATATTCAATATCATTGTATCTGCCAAAAGCGCGTGTTCCAATTTGAAGCGGAACTTCGGTTCCATCTGGAAGAAGTTTGCCAATTCTTCGCGAATAAAATAATTCTAGTGGAGTATAAAATCCCGTGTTTCTTTGTTTTCCGGAAGGTGAAAAAACTTCGTTTCCCTCTGTAAAGAATGGTCTTTTTTCACTAAAATATGATTCGTAACGAGAAATATTAAAATCAAATGGATCAGCTTCTATTTGTGCAAAATCCGGATTTGCAGTTAATTGAAATGTTAATGCTTGAGATGGATTATAAAAAATATCTACACCGGCGTTTAAATCCACATCATAATTTTCACTTTTTAAGTAAGTTACTTTTGATATTCCAACCGGATAAATTTCCAAATTCAAACCGTCAACAGATGGTTTAAAACCATTGAGATTCAAATTTCCAAACTTAGAAATTCTTTGTCCTTCGTTCTCTTCATATTGGCACCAATAAATATCTTCAGAATCAATTGGCCGCCATCTATCAAAATCCAAACCCCATTTATTTATGTTCTTATCGTATTGAATTGATTTATAAGGAATTTCCATTTCAACGACATAACCCCAATCAAAAATTTTAGAATCTGCGAACCAAATTCCATCCCAATTATAATCTCTATTTCTTGCGTCATCCAATAATCTGCAGTCACTTCTAACTCCACTTGCAGAAACTGCAAATTTATAAGCAGTCCTTTTATCCCCAAAAGTATCAATCATAAACGATACAACATCTCCAGTAAATTCATCTAATTTTCCGGTATTGTTTTCGATATTTTCAATTTCGTCATAGCAAATCATCAAACAATAAATTGCTTTTTCGTTTGTTAAAACTTTAGATACAGTTTTTTGTTTTGGTTCAATAGCATTGTAAGGTTGAAATTGTACAAAATCAGAAACAGAATCTGCTTGTTTCCAAGAATCATCAATAAATCCATCAATTTTAATATCGTTACTAATAAAATTAAGAATTAATTCTTTCTCCGAATTTTGCGCAATTATTAATTGAACAAAAATGAAAAACAAAAGAAAAGTATTTCTAATACTCATAGATTTCCTCAATTTGCACTTTTGACGCAAAATTGAACAAATTGTTCATTTTAGAAGATGATTTTTCATATAATTTATGAAAATTTGTAATTGATTCATTATGAAACACAATTTTAAAAATATTCATTTTAAGACGATTCATTTTGGTTTGAAAAGTTGATTTTTAAGCAAAATTAACACTTTTTGATATTGGCATTATAGTTGGATGGTTAAGACAAATATCAAAGTACAATACTCAAAAGGAGCCAAAAATGATTTACGAAGCAGAAAAATTTGATTGGACAATTGATAATAGAGGAAGCAAT
>JBGSKB010000527.1:0-2808 GCA_041741395.1 Melioribacteraceae bacterium | reverse complement strand
AATAAAGCTGATTCCTTTCCTAAAATTTCTGCGGCAAATTCTTGAAGTTTATTTAGTGTTGGATCTTCTTTAAATACATCATCACCGACTTCAGCTTCATACATTGCCTTTCTCATTCCTTGAGATGGACGAGTAACGGTATCACTTCTTAAATCAATCATAGTTTTCATAAATTTTTATTTAATAAATATTTTCTAAATAACATCTTGTCATTCCCGAACGTTTTGATCGGGAATCTTTTTATTTAATTTTAAGATTCCCGTATTTGCGGGAATGACATTTCAAATCAATTCTTAACTAAAAATAATCCTTTTAAAAAGGTATATAAACTTACAATTATAGAAATAAAAATACTTAAATACGGAAATAGCAAAGGATAATTAGTGAAAAAAGTTTTTTCAGTAATTAACTCAACATCTCCAACTAAAACTTTTTTTGTGAACATTTCAGTTTTTGAAATAGTTTCACCAAGAGGATTTATAATGCAGCTAATTCCACCGTTGGCAGCACGGACAATCGTTCTTCTATTTTCAACTGCACGCAAAACACTAATTTCTTTATGCTGATAAGGTCCGCTTGAATTTCCGTACCAGCTATCATTTGTTACTACAGCAATAAATTGTGCTCCTTTCTTAACAAAAGAAGAAATAAAATCCGGATAAATTGATTCAATACAAATTACTCCGCCAACTTTTACAGAATCCGATTTTACTTTTGAATTAAAAACTAATGTATCCCGACCCGTATTCCAGCTTGAGATTCCGACATTCCATTTTATCCATTTGCCAAGAATTGGAAATTCTTCAACCAATGGAACTTTTTCTCCAAATGGAACTAATTTAATTTTTCCGTATTGCTCAACTTTTTTATTAGGAGAAAAAAATAATATAGAGTTGTAACTTGTGTAAAAATATTTACTATTTTTTATCGGCTTTGCATCTTCCGGTGCCATTGATACATCTGTAAAAAAATTAGCATGCGGCATGCCCGTTAAAATTGGGACATTTGTCATTTCAATAAAATTCTGAATTCTCTCTGATTCATTTTTGTATTGTTCAGTCATCAAATAAACCGGTAAAGCTGTTTCCGGCCAGATTATTAATTCCGCATTTTGCGAAATAGCTTCACTTGATAAATTCAAATAAAGATCAATTTGTTCATTTAAATTTCCGACTTGCCATTTTTTGTTTGGATTTAAATTAGGCTGAATTAATCCAACTTTAATTTTCGTATTTGATTCTTCATAATTATTAATTTTAACTAAACCATAAAAAATTGGGATTAGTAAAAAGAGTAAAAATAAAACTGCAAATTTACAATTACACTTTTGTTGATTTCTAAAATTCAAAAAAAGTTTGTACGCAAAAATATTTGTATAAATTATTAAAACTGTTAGTCCGTAAGAGCCAATAATATCAGCAATTTGGATATATGAAGTTATATAAGGGAGAGCATTACTTAACGAAATCCATGGAAATTTAAAATCCGTAATTGAATAAATATATTCGTAAAATAACCAAAACCACGGAAGAAGAAACAATGCAATATTTTTATTGAAATATTTTTTTGCAAAATAATACAGTGTAGACGGAATAAGAAATACAATTGGATTAAAAAACATTAATACTGATCCGGCAATCATTAAAAATGTATCAGCGTCTTTTGTCCAGCTTCCGACCCAATAAAGAGTAATTATATTAAAGATGAATGCAGTGAAGTAAGTAAATCTATTTATTTCGGCAAGCGATTTTCTCTTTTCAATTACAATAAGATATGGAACTAATCCGGTGAAAATTAAATACGTTAATGGAATTGGTGGGAATGATAATCCCAATAAAATTCCGGAAAACAAACCAAGAATTAATTCTTTTCTGTTTGCTTTTTTTTGATCTGGAGTTTTATAAGATCTAAATATTTTTTTTAACATTGGTTTTTCTTTTTTTTAGAAAATATCTCACAACAAAATAAATTACAGCCAGTATAGTAATTCCCAAACCAATGTTGGAATAAGTGGTTAAATAATAATCAATAAGCGGAATATTATTTCCTAAAGTCATTCCTAAATAAATTATTAGAATATTCCATAAGAATGCACTAATCAATGAATAAAAAAATGTTTTAAAAACATTTAGCTCATGCACACCGGAAAAAAAACTAATCACTGATCTTGTTCCGGGCAAGAATCTATTAGCTAAAATTATTTTGTATCCATACTTCGTAAACCATTCATCTGTTTTATGCAATGCATCTTGACTAATAAATTTAAGTTTACCGGAACGTAGAACTTTTTCACTTAGAAAAAAACCAACGTAGTACATTAATACAAAACCGAGAGCACTTCCAATACTTGTAATAACTAAAACTGGGATGAATCCTATTGAAGTTGAGGCAATTAAAGAAGCGCCAACCACAACAACAACATCACTTGGCGATGGTGGGAAAACATTTTCAATAAATGCGAAGAAAAAAAGTATAAAGTAAATCCAAGTTGTGTCTAAGGCACTGATGTAAGCAACAATTTCTTCTAACATTACTCACCTAAATTTTCATATAAGAGAACGGTGGAATAAGCTTGAGCTCCTTCTTCTTTACCAACAAATCCTAATTTTTCAGAGGTTGTAGCTTTTACAGAAACTTGATCGATATTAATTCCTAAAATTCCTGCAATACTTTTTCTAATTGAAAAATTAAAGTCCTTCAACTTTGGTTTTTCCATAACTATTGTTGAATCAATATTAGAAATTTTATAACCTTTGCTTATAATTAGCTCATTAACTTTTTTAAGTAAAATTTTACTGCCAATATTTT
>JBGSKB010000526.1:0-3205 GCA_041741395.1 Melioribacteraceae bacterium | reverse complement strand
AATTTCAAAAGCAATTTCTTCTATTGTCGGTTTTTCAAAAATAACTCGAAGTGGAAGTTCAATATTTAGCTCACTTTTAAATCTTGAAATTACCTGAGTTGCTAAAAGTGAATGTCCGCCGAGTAAAAAGAAATTATTTCTAATACCCACTTTTTCAACTGATAATATTTCTTCCCAAATTTTGCAAATTTCAATTTCAATTTTATTTCTTGGTGCTAAAAAATCTATCTCAATAGCTTTTTGCAATTCTTCTTTATTTGGTTCTGGTAAAGCCTTTCTATCAACTTTACCATTTGGAGTTAGTGGAAATTTATCCATAAATATAAAAACAGAAGGGACCATATAATCTGGAACTTTTTCAGAAACAAAATCTCTAAGTTCAGTTATTTCTATTGTTTTACCTTCTTTACAATTAATATAAGCAACCAATTTTTTTTCACCATTTTTATCTTCTTTGGCTAAAACAATTGATTCCTTTACTTTTTCATGTTCTGATATTGATGTTTCTATTTCACCTAATTCTATTCTAAAACCACGCATTTTAATTTGATGATCTGCTCTTCCTAAAAACTCAATATTACCATTGGAAAGATATCTTGCTAAATCACCAGTTTTATATAATCTATCTCCACTAATCTTACTGAATGGATTTGGTAAAAATCTTTCAGCTGTTAAATGAGGTTTTTTATAATAACCTCTTGCAAGACTTACACCGCCAATATACAACTCTCCTTTAGCACCAATTGGCAAAATGTTAAAATGTTCATCCAAGATATACAAATGAATATTCGGGAAAGGTCTTCCAATAGGCACAAGTCTTTCATCTGGTAGATTAAGTTCTTTATCTTCAAAAAATGTACTATCAATTGCTGTTTCTGTAAGTCCAAATGAATTTATTAATCTTGTTCCATTTGATATAAGTTTCTTAAATTCCCTATATTCCTTAACGTACCAAATATCTGAACCAGCAATTAAAACTTTAAACATTTTTAAATCAAACGATTTTTCGTTTATATAAGAAACAAGATTTCTAAGAACTGCAGGAACAAATTCAGCAATTTCAATATTTTCATTTATAATTAATTTATAAAGTTCATCGGCTTCTAATAATTTTTCTCGTTTAACTAAAACTAATTTACCTCCAGAACATAAAGCTCTTGTCCAATCACCTCCAAAAACATCAAATGAGAAAGAAGCCATTTGTAAATGATTTTTTACATCAGTCAATAAACAATAATCTTGTTCCCAACCAAGATATATATTTATCAAACTGTTATGCTGTATCATTGTTCCTTTAGCTTTTCCCGTTGAACCAGATGTGTAAATAATATAAGCTAAATCATTTTCATTGATTTTCAGATTTAAGTTATCTTCAATGTAATTTTCAATATTTGTGTCTTCATCAATAATAATTTTGCTAGGAAAACTTGAAAAGATATCAGTATTTTCTTTATCAGTAATTAATAATTCAATGTATGAATCATCAATCATATAATTTAAACGATCTGATGGGTATGTAGGATCGAGTGGTAAATATGCATAACCGGCTTTGAGTACTCCTAAAACTGAGGCAATTAAATTAATTGATTTGCTCTGGGCAATACCAATGGGAAGACTCTTGTTTAGATTTAAATACAATAGGTAATTAGCAAGTCTATTAGCTTTTTTATTTAATTCACAATATGTTATTTTTGAGAAATCATCAACTACGGCAATGGAATTTGGTGTTATCTCGACCCATCTTTCAAAAAGTGTATGAATACCATTTGTTGTGCGATATAAAATATTTCTAGAATTCCAATCTTCTAATACTAATTTTTTGGATTTTTTATTAAGTAATTTAAAGTCGGAAATTTTTTGATTTGGATTATTAATTATTTCTCTTAATAATTCTTCGAAATCATCAAACATTCTTTGCATGGTATTTTCATCAAATAAATCAGTACTATATTCAATAGAACAGCTTGCACCGTTTTCTCCAGGAGATATTGAATATGTAATATCAGAGGTGGAAGTACCCATATCTACATCAATCATTGTTATTTCAATTTCATTTATTTTAGTTGCACTAACAGGATTATTTTGTAAAATAAACATGACTTGAAATAGCGGTGAATAACTCATATTTCTTTCAGGTTGTAATGCATCTACTAACATTTCGAAAGGTAAATCTTGGTGCTCATATGCTTCTAAATTTGTATTTCTTACTTGCTTCAATAATTCTCTAAAAGTTAAATCATATTCTAATTTGGTATTAATTACAAGTGTATTTATAAAAAGACCTATTATTTTTTCAGTTTCTTTCTCAATTCTATTTGCAATTGGAGTTCCAACGTTTATCTCTTTTTGTCCAGAATACCTTGAAAGTAAAACATTAAATGCTGCAATTAATGTCATAAATAAAGATGCGTTTTCAGAATTACTAATTTTTTGAAGGCCATTAATTATTTCACTCGAAATAATTCTTTCAATTGATGAACCATTGTTTGTATAAATTGGTTTTCTGTTTCTGTCTGTTGGTAATTCTAATAATGAATTACTATTTCCTAATTTATTTTTCCAATATTGTAATTGTTTTTCTAATACTTCTCCCTTGAGATAATTATTCTGCCATTCTGAATAATCAGCATATTGTAATTCAAGTTCTGGTAAATCAATCTTTTTATTTGAAATGAGTGAAGAATATATATTAGTAATTTCATTTACAAGAATACCCATTGACCAACCATCTGAGATAATATGATGCATAGTAATAAGTACTGCATTTTCATTCTCAGAGATTTTTAAAAATTTTACTCTAAATAATGGCCCAGTTGATAAATTAAATGGTGCTCTTGCTTCTTTTGTTGAAAGTTTCTTCACATCTTCATTTATATTTTTTGATTTGCTTAAATCAAAAATTGGAATTTCAATTTTGCCAGTTTGACTTATAACTTGAAATGGTTGGCCTTTTATGTTTGAAAAAGTTGTCCTTAATGATTCGTGTCTAATAATAATAATTTCTATGGTTTGAGTAAACAATTTAATATCGAATTTACCCTTAATTTTAAAAGCGACTGGAATATTATAGTATGGACTTTCAGGTTCAAATTGATCCAGAAACCACATACGTTTTTGTCCATATGAAGTTGGAAAAATAAAAACTTCATCTTTAGAATTTACTTTATCTATATTTTTTTCATCTGATATTGTCATATAATAATTT
>JBGSKB010000525.1:0-5389 GCA_041741395.1 Melioribacteraceae bacterium | reverse complement strand
AAAACTGTAGAAAAGATTATATTTATTTATATTTTAACAAAGCAAAAATTCCATTCAATTTTAGGTAAATACATGAAAAACTCTTCTTGTTTTGACCTTGTTACTTATGAATTTCACGTTGCAAAACATTTGCGCGAAAAATATGAATTAGATGAATTATTTTTTTCAATTACCGGAAATGTTGTTTTTGCAAATTTTTATCAAGTTAGAGTTTTTACACAAAAAATAAATTCTAAACGAAATATTTATGAACATTTATCTCCCGGAGAAGTAAATGCAGCCGGACTTATTGATGAAATTTTTCATTTTGCAATTAAAAAATATTTTAAAGAAAACTTTCCCAATTCTTTTTCGGATGCTATAAAAAGTGTAAAAGAAAATTTAGGTGATAAAAATTTTGATAATTTGCTTCTCAATTTTATTAACATTTTTCCACCGCAAAAAGTTTATAAAAAAGAAGTTAGCCCAAAAGAATATTTAAATCAGTTTACGGAAAATATTCAGAACAGAGAAATTTTAACTGAAGAATTAATCCTTCTGCATATTGCAAATTTGAATCCGGCTTTCAATAAGTTAAAAGAATTATTTAGTGATGAATACATTTCAGAAAAAGTAAATTATAAATCAACAATTTTCAGATTGGAAAACTTCTTCAAAAAAGAAGAACTAAAAATAGGCGCAAAAAATATCGACTTATTTTCATTTCTGAAAATGCCATTTCAAAATCACTCCGAAAGTGTTTGGGATCAATTAGAATTTATTAAAAATGAATGGGGAATTTTTATTGATGTTGATTTAATCAGAAAAATAGAAAGCGGAAAAGATTTATTTGTAGAAAGTATAAAGTTTGATCAGCATTTTGTTGGCGGTGTAGGAAGAATTGGCGGCGGTGGTGGAGCTCCGACAATTGTTCCGCAATATAAAGGGAAGAAAATTGATGCAACAAGTTTTGTTTTGGGAAAATCCAAATTTAAATACGCTGAAAATTCAACCAAAGATTATGAAGAATTAGAAAAATTTACGCCAGATACAAATTGGATGCCTAAATTAGTTTTAATTGCAAAAAATATTTATGTATGGTTAGATCAGCTTTCAAAAAAATATCAAAGAGAAATAAGAACTTTAGATAAAATTCCTATAGAAGAATTAGCACAATTAAAAAAATGGAATATAAATTCACTTTGGCTAATTGGCGTTTGGGAAAGAAGTCATGCCTCAAAAAGAATTAAACACTTAATGGGAAATCTTGATGCAGTTGCTTCAGCATATTCTCTTTATGATTATGAAATTGCTCATGATTTAGGCGGAGAAGAAGCGTATAAAATTTTTAATCAAAATGCCAAGTTAGTTGGAGTAAGACTCGCAAGCGATATGGTTCCAAATCATACCGGAATATTTTCAAAATGGGTAATTGAACATCCCGAATATTTTATTCAATTAGATTATCCGCCTTTTCCGAATTATAGTTTCACCGAAACTAATTTATCAGAAATTCCAGAAATTGAATTACGGCTTGAAGATCAATATTGGCAGATGAAAGATGCGGCTGTAGTCTTTCAACGAAAGGATTTAAAGACCGGTGATGTAAAATATATTTATCACGGAAATGACGGCACAAATATGCCGTGGAATGATACCGCGCAATTAAATATGCTTAAAGCTGAAGTTAGGGAAGCAGTTATTCAAAAAATATTTGATGTTGCACGTAAATTTTCCGTAATTAGATTTGATGCTGCGATGACGTTGGCAAAAAAACATTTTTCTAGATTGTGGTATCCGGAACCTGGAAAGGGCGGAGATATTCCTTCCCGCGCAGATTTCGCTTTAACCCGAGAAGAATTTGATGAATTTTTTCCCATTGAATTTTGGCGTGAAGTTGTTGATAGAATAAATGATGAAATGCCCGAAACTCTTTTGTTAGCTGAAGCTTTTTGGTTGATGGAAGGTTATTTTGTTAGAACATTAGGAATGCATAGAGTTTACAACAGTGCTTTTATGCATATGATGATGAAAGAAGAAAATTCAAAATATCGCGAACTAATCACAAATACTTTGGAGTTTGAACCGGAAATTTTAAAACGTTATGTAAATTTTATGAGCAATCCTGACGAGGAAACTGCCATAAACCAATTTGGAACTGATGATAAATACTTTGGAGTTTTAATTTTGATGTGTACCTTGCCGGGCTTGCCAATGCTTGCTCACGGACAAATTGAAGGCTATACTGAAAAATATGGAATGGAATATCAACGCGCATATTACAACGAAACACCTCAACATTGGCTTGTTGAAAGACATGAAAAGGAAGTATTTCCAATTCTTGGAAAAAGATATTTGTTTGCGGAAGTTGATAATTTTTGGTTATATGATTTTATTGATCTGCATAATAATTTAAATGAGAATGTTTTTGTATTTAGCAATGCGCATAATAATGAAAAGGCTTTGGTCATTTATAATAACAATTTTCAACCAACTTCCGGATATATAAATTTTTCTCGACAAAAATTAAAAAATAACAACACTGCAAAGCATTTAGCAAATATTAAATTTTCAGATAAATTTAAAATTCAAAATAGCCAGCACCATTTTTACATATTTAAAGATATGTCACATCAAACGGAATATTTATTTAGCGGGAAAGATATTTGTGAAAGTGGTTTATTCTTAAATTTAAAAGGATTTGAGTACAGAGTTTATTTAAATGTTGAAGAAATTTATGATCAATTTGGTTTTGTACACAATTTTTATAAAGAAAATTTCGGAAAACCAATTTGGGGTGTAAAGGAAAATTTAGAAGATATTAAATTAATTCCAATTCAAAATGCGTTTAAAAAGATTTTTAACTATAAGAATTTGTCTAAATATTTTGAATTAGCTTTTGAACATTCACAAAATATTCCATTAGTTGATGAAACAATAAATAAGATTGAATCTGAATATTCTCATTTCATTTTTCAATTAAAGAATCACCTTAACACTGATTTTAATTATGATTTACTTCAAACCAGTTTGCATGAAAAACTTAAAAATATTTTTAATCTTATTAAAATAGGTCAATTTAAAAAATCTAAACCAACAATTACAGATGAAAAAGCAAAACAAGTTCTTTCTGAAAAGAATAAGATTAATTTTATGCTATTAATCTTAAGTGAAGTAATCGAATGTACTAAAGAAATTATTTTAAACGAAAACGTTGCAAAAGCTTTTCCTGAAAATTTAAAACTTACAAAAGTTGTTCAGCAGATTTTAAGCGAATATACCAATAATGAATTTGAATCTACAAGAAATGCAATAATGCTAAATCTTGTAATAAGTAAAAAAAATAATATAGAGAATTTGAATATTGATTTTAATGAATTCATTAAAATGAGAAGTTCAAGTAAAATGTTTCAATTTTTAATAGATTCTAATGGAAAATACTTTAATGAAATATTAAATAGCGAATTTACTCAAGCATATATTGATGTAAATGAATATAATGGTAAAAAATATTTTAGTAAAGAAAGATTTGAAAATCTTTTGAAATTCTTCCAATTATTTATAATCAATAAGATTTACACTAAGCAAATTAATAATCCAGTTTCCGACAGTAAAAATAGAAGAATTGTGCTTCGTTTTATTAAAAAAACAATTTTGCTAGAAAATTATTTCAGCAAACTTTCAATTATATCGAAGTTTATTTTTTCAGATTTTATCGAATATTTTAATTCAATAAAAAATAAATTAATTCGATAACTCTTTTAACAGCATATCATTAATTGCTGCTGCGGCTTTTCTACCTTCGCCCATTGCAAGAATAACGGTTGCTGCTCCTAAAACAATGTCTCCTCCGGCGAAAACTTTATCCATTGATGATTTTTGATTTTCATCAACAATAATATTTCCCCATTTATTTGTTTTTATATCCGGAGTAGTTTGATGAATAAGCGGATTGCTTCCATTTCCAATTGCAACAATTACAGTGTCAAGATCAATTATGAATTCGCTTCCATTAATTACAACCGGTCTTCTTCTTCCGGAACTATCGGGTTCACCTAATTCATAACGTAGACATTCCATTCCTTTAACTCTTCCTTTTTCATCACCTAAAATTCTTTTTGCATTCTGTAAAAAGTGAAATTCTATTCCTTCTTCTTTAGCGTGAAGAACTTCTTCTTTTCTTGCAGGCATTTCTACTTCAGTTCGTCTATAAATCACATAAACTTTTTCTGCTCCAAGTCTTAAAGCCATTCTTGCAGAATCCATTGCGACATTTCCACCACCAAGAACTGCAACAATTTTTGATGGATAAATTGGAGTATCTGCATCTTTTTTATCAAAAGCACGCATTAGATTTGCACGCGTTAAATATTCATTAGCGGAAAACACGCCTACCAAATTTTCACCTTCAATTCCCATAAACAATGGCAAACCAGCTCCAGTGCCAACGAATACTGCATCAAAACCATCTTTATCAATTAGATCAGTTAATTTTCTTGTTCTACCAACAACATAATTTTTCTGAATTTTAACTCCCATTTTTATTAGGGTTTCAATTTCTTCATCAACAATACTATTTGGTAATCTAAATTCCGGAATTCCGTAACGCATAACTCCGCCTAATTTGTGGAATGCTTCAAAAATAGTAACATCATGACCTTCACGTCTCACATCGGCAGCAACAACTAATCCAGCCGGACCACTGCCGACAATCGCAACTTTTTTACCGGTTTCTGGTTTTACATTAGGAATTTTTACACTGCCTTGTTCACGTTCCCAGTCAGCAACAAATCTTTCAAGTCTTCCTATTGCAACCGCTTTATCAACATCTTTCATTGCTATTCCAACTTTGCAATTTTCTTGACATTGTGATTCTTGCGGACAAACTCTTCCGCAAATTGCGGGCAGTAAACTTGCTTCTTTTATTACATCAATTGACTGCTGAAATTCTCCATAAGCAATATGTTTTATAAATCTTGGAATATCAATTTTAACAGGACAGCCATCGATACAAGTTTGTTTTACACATTCAAGGCAGCGTAATGCTTCAACTCTGGCTTCTTCCATTGTATAACCAATTGCAACTTCCTCAAGATTATGACCGCGAATAATTGGATCTTGTGCTGGCATCTCTTGAGGTGGAATTTTTAATCTTTCTTTAGCTTTAAGATCATCAACGTTGTGTATATAATCATTTAGAATTTTTTTTGCATTTACACTTAATATATCTGGTGATTGGTAACTCATATTTCTTGCTCCAAATTATAATTTTTTTTCTTGAAACATTGAATCAATATAGCACGCATGTTTTTCATGCTCAATTTCTTTATAGGAATTTAATCTTGCCATCATATTATCGAAATCAACTTTATGTCCGTCAAATTCTGGTCCATCTACACAGACAAATTTA
>JBGSKB010000524.1:0-1617 GCA_041741395.1 Melioribacteraceae bacterium | reverse complement strand
TGAAATGCCGATAATAAGGTTATAAAAGAAGTTGCATTAAATTTTCTATTAACTATTTTAAGTTCTTCCATCAATTCTTTTTCAATTTCAAAGTGTAATGATTTTCCATTAAATGTTTGCAATGGAGGTCTTGGAAAATCTAAAGGAAGATTTAATAATTTTGGGATACCGGATAATTTTTCTTTCCAAAATTCAATATGTTTTTTTAATAATTCACCTGAAAGATGTTTTCTCTGCCAATATGAATAATCAGCATATTGTAATTTTAATTCCTGCAAATCTGCAGGTTCATGAAATTCCAATTCTCTATATTTTGAAATGAGTTCATTAAAGAGAATTGACATTGACCAGCCATCAGAAATTATATGATGCATTGATAGAACAAAAACAATTTCATTTAGTTTAATTTGTAAAATGTGAATTCGTAATAAGGGCCCATTTTCTAAGTCAAATGGTTTAAGAATCAGATTCTGTACATATTCACCAATTGCTTCGTTAGTATTTTCTTGAACTTCATTTTGAAAATCAACTATTTTAAAATCACAATTGCTTTCCGGTTTTATTTCTTGATATGGTTTTCCATTTTGAGATTTAAAAAGAGTTCGTAATATTTCATGCCTTTGAATTACAAAATCTATACTTTTTTCTAAATTAATCAAATTAAGCTCACCCTTAATTTTTGTTACAAAGGGTAAATTATAGAATGGATTTCCCGGTTCCAATTTATCAATGAACCATAATCTTTGTTGAGCAAAAGATAATGGAATATGTTCCGGTCTTTCAAATTTTTTCAATGTTATTTCTTGATAATCAATTATATGTTCTATATCGATTATCTTCTTCGATTGAAATTTAATATTCGGATTCTCAAATACATGTTTAAGATTGAAGTCAATATTAAATGTATTCCTAATTCTTGAAACGAGTTGAGTCGCTAAAAGAGAATGTCCACCTAATTCAAAGAAATTATCATTTATTCCAATTTTTTTAATTTCTAATAAATCTCTCCAAATCCGTTCAAGTGTAATTTCAATCTCAGAGGTTGGTGCTTCATATTTTTCATTTGTAGAATTTACGGAATTTAATAAATCACGAAGTTTTCTTTTATCTACTTTGCCATTTTTTGTAATTGGAACTTTTTCAATGGTTTCAATTATGGAAGGAATCATATAATGCGGTAAAGCAGAATTTAGATATTCTCTTAATTCTTCAGGCTTTAATACAAAATTAACTTTTGTTTGAATGAATGCAATTAGTTTAGCCTTTTCACCAATTCCTTCTACAATAACTGCGGCATCTAATATGTTTTCGAATGATTTAATTACAATTTCAATTTCGGTAAGTTCAATTCTAAAACCTCTTAGTTTAACTTGATCATCAATTCTCCCAATGTATTCTATATATCCATCTTTCGTATATTTTGCTAAATCACCAGTTTTATAAATTCGTTCTCCATTAATTTTTGCATATGGATTTGGGATAAATTTTTCAGCAGTCAATTTCGGATTATTTAAATATCCTCTTGCTAAACTTTCTCCACTGATATAAAGTTCTCCGACTGTTTCTTCCTGTAGTAAATTTAAATCTTTATCAAGAATAAATAATCCAACATTTTTT
>JBGSKB010000523.1:0-3979 GCA_041741395.1 Melioribacteraceae bacterium | reverse complement strand
TCACCGACATAGGTTTGAAAGCTTCCATGAAAATCACTTCCTCCATCTTTTGTTACTAAATTAATAACACCGGAAAGAGCTTGACCATATTCAGCATTAAACGCACCACTAATAACTTGTAACTCTTGAACGGAACTTGAGTTCACATCAACAATTGTGCTTCCGTCATAAGAATCTGTAACGGGAACACCATCAATTTGATAAGTAACTTGTCCAGCTCTGCCGCCTCTTAAATGAAGACCTCCATCACTTGAAACTACAATGCCGGATTGAAGAGAAAGTACATCGGAAATATCAGTTACAGGTAATTCAGAAATTAATTCATCACCAACAATTGCAGTAGATGAAGTGAGATCTTTTTGAATAAGTGGTCTGGTTGCAACAACAATTACATCTTCTCCAAGTTCAATGCTCTCAGATTTTAATTCAAAATTAATGCTTGTTGTTAAATCAATTGAAACTTTTACATTTTGCATTGTTACTGAATTGAAACCAATTGCTGATACTTTCACTACATATGTTCCAGGAGGAATATTTAGAATTGAAAAATACCCATCAATATCTGATGCAGCTCCAAGGTTTGTTCCTATTAAAATTATATTTACAAATGGAAGAGGTTCCCCTGTTTTTGAATCAGTTATACGTCCAACAATTTTACCAGTAGTTCCGGCGTAAAGATTAAACGATAATAGAAACAAAACAAGAAAAAATCTTATAATAAATTTCATATTTCCTCCACCCAGAAGAATTTTTGAAGTGATGAATTTTTATATCTATATTGATATTTTAAAAACTTTATAAATTTTGTAAACTTATTTTCTGTTTTTCCAAATACCAATCAATAAATGGCTCTGAAGTTGGCACACCTGCTATTCTTCCCCCAAAACCAATATTTCTATAAACAAATAAATTTATGTTGCCTTGCTTAATTTCTGAAAAAATTTCCCAATCAATTTTTATTTTATATTTATCACTTAATTCAATTGTCTTATCTATAAAAGCTTTATATCTATCACGACTTTTAATATCCGAAAGTTTATTTTTTTCATTAATTACATCTTCTATTTTCAAATTTTCTACTAAGTGAACACTATCATTATTTAAGATGGTGTTTCTTATTGCCTGATATAAGAAACTATCATTCCAAATTTTTAACCATTTCTGAACATTTGGCACAATTTGCAAGTTCATTTCAAAACCTTTTCTTGCAAGTAAATCATACTTAATGAAATCTTTTACCTCTTTATTTAATTTTGATTTAACTATATCAATATTGGGTGAGGTTACATTAAATGACAAAAATCTTATTTCCCTTAAAAAGGTTTCAACATCAATTGGATTTTTAGAAAAATGAAGAAATGGTTCTTTTATAATTTTTGGTCCTAATTTTTCCATAATCTCAATTAGATCATTAGATTCAAAAGTTATAACAGTATTACCATTCTTATCTTTTCCAAATAATCCATTTTGATACTTAGAAGTAAATATATTACTTAGAATTTCTGATATTATGTTAAATAATTTTCCATCAGCATCTACGGCAATATCTCTAAAAAAATCACTATAAAAATTATTGTAATTGGTTTCTTCTTTGCGAGCCTTTAGCACCTTATTTATTTTTTTTATTGAACCATCTTTATCTTTTACATTTTCATTTTTTCGTTCAATAATATTATTAATAAAAAAAATATTCCAGATTGAGTCCATTTGAATAAGATTAGAAGAATGTTTAGGTCCTATATTGTAAATAACATTTTCAATTGCCTCGGGAAGATCTCCAAATGAAATATCTATATTTTTACAACTAATTTTATTTTTTTCAATTGAAAGGGAAATGTTATCTAAATTACTGTTTGCTTTAAATAAGTTTTGAAGTTCTAATAATTTGTTCTTATCATTAGAAGAATAGATTGTTGTTTTTAAAATTCTATTAAACCTAAATTCTGCTTTCTGAATTTCATCTGCATTAAATTCAATTTTATCTTTTATTTCTCGCTTATATAATTCATCGCGAACAAGCATTTTTTCAATAACATTTTTAGCAGTAACTACAGAAATATTATTTTCAAAACCAATTTCTTGAGCAAAATTTGCCCATAATTTTTCCGCAATTAAAGTATAAAGTAATTCTTTTTTTATTCCTTCAGAACTGTTCTATCTTGAATTCCTTCCTTAGGTGAAAAATTCAATCTATAATCAAATTCTGATTCCATCATTTGATTATCACCAATACTGGCAATAATCTGATCATTAATTTCCTGAGAGAATACTGAATAGCGAATTAAAAGGGAGATTAAAATCAATAAAAAAATTTTATTTATTTTAAACTGATAAAACAATTAAACCCCATTTTTAAAACAAAGTTAAGCTATAATTTTAAAAAAATAAAAATTGCAAATTATTACTTTAATATTAGAAGCCGATTTTTAAATCGGCTTCTAATCAATAAATAATTTTACTTTAATAGGGTCATTTTTTTAGAAGCATACAAATCACCAGCGGTAAGTGAATAAATGTAAATACCACTTGATAATTTTGATGCATCAAATCCTATTTGATAAACACCAGCTCCCATTGATTCGTTAATTAAAGTTGCAACCTCTTGACCAAGTAAGTTGTAAACTTTTAATGAAACATTTTCCTGTTTAGTTATTTGGAAATTTATTGTTGTAGCTGGGTTAAATGGATTTGGATAATTCTGTGCTAATTCAAATTGAGTTGGTAATTGATTAATGATTTCAACACCTGTTACCATATCAGTTAAGTCATGATCTCCCATAGTTCCAAATATATTCTCAACTTTTGCTGATACTAAATCTGCATTTAATGTTATAAAATGGTCTGCCCCAACTCCATTTTCATTATCATTTCCGCCTTGATTATTTGCTGCATCTCCATAATTTATACCATATTTATATTGAATTATAAATGAAGTATACTGTGGGAATGTAACATTTGCTGAGAAAATTCCATCACCAGATGTTGCATCGCCATTGGTTCCATTATCATACAAAGGTATCATTCTATCAATTTGTGCATCTGGCCATCCACCATCAGGCCATTTCAATGGTGTTACAGCTCCAGTAATATGTACTGTATTTACAGTAGAAAATGCAGTATTATTAATTGAAGACATTGCCCCTGATGTATTTACAGTAAACAATATCGTTGCATCTTGATTTATTACATCTGATAAAGTAGCATCATTAAATGGTCTTGCAACAACTGCAAATCCAGCATCATAATCAGCTTGAGTAATTTGATAATATTTATTATCCCCACCTTCCCAATTTCCTTGTGTATAATAAAATTTATATGCTGGTAAACTATCCCCAACTGTAGCTCTTTGAGTTGCAGTATGTTCATAAATATTTGGATTTACTGCGCTTTGAATCATATCTGGGGCTTCACTTCCCCATCCGAAATATGAACCTCTTACTTCTACTGTATCTGTCGCTGGATCAAAACTTCCTTTCAAAAATTCTAATTCCATATCAACTTGGTATGTAACTGATAGGTCAATTGAGTCTAACTTATTAGTAACAATATTTACTAAATCATGATCACCCATAGTACCAAAAACATTTTCAACCTTAGCTGAAACTAAATCAGCTGCTAAATTAATGAAATGATCTGCACCAACTCCATTTTCATTATCATTTCCACCTTGATTATTTGCTGCATCTCCATAATTTATACCATATTTATATTGAATTCTAAATGAAGTATACTGTGGGAATGTAACATTTGCCGAGAAAATTCCGTCACCAGATGTTGCATCGCCATTGGTTCCATTATCATACAAAGGTATCATTCTATCAATTTGAGCATCTGGCCATCCACCATCAGGCCATTTTAATGGTGTTACAGCACCTGTTAAATGTACTGTATTTACAGTAGAAAATGCAGTATTATTAATTGAAGACATTGCCCCTGATGTATTTACAGTAAACAATATCGTTGCATCTTGATTTATTAC
>JBGSKB010000522.1:0-5199 GCA_041741395.1 Melioribacteraceae bacterium | reverse complement strand
TCTCTTGAATTATCAATTCCTTTTGTCGCACCAATTATTTTAAGGTTTGAAATTATTGAAGAATCAGTTGAATTAATTATGCACAACGCACCCCAATTATTTGATGATTCATTTGGTCTAATGGCAACTGGATTTTCTTTTGTCCCTTCAATTAATAAATTACCATATACTAGAATATGAGCTTTTTCCGGCATCAGAATTTCAACTCCGGTTTCAATTTTTAAAGTTACATTTGAATCAACTTGAATATTGCCTAAAGCATAATAAGGCGAATTTGAAAAACTCAAAATGGTATTAGTTGAAATTATATTTGGAATAGTATAAATAGAAATTGGTTCAAACTGAGCTGAAATATTTATTGAATTTTCGGTTAAAGTAAAACTTATTGGATTTTGATTTTCATATTCACTTGCAACTCCAATCCATTTTACAAATTTGTAACCAACATTTGGAATTGCTTTAAATTCAATGGGAACATCTTTAAAATAAATTCCACTCTGATTTTTTTGAATTTGCTCAACATTATTTACTAAAACTTTCCCGGAATTATCGTTTATAAAATTTATTGTTACTTCAGAAATTCCGGATAAGTTAAAATATTCAACTAAATGGCTGCGTTGATGTTCTTGTCGATTTTGTGCAAATTCTTTCATCACATTTACATTGCTTAGCCATTCTGAAAAATTTTGAATTGGATTACCTAAATTATCTGCTCCATCGCGCCATCTATTTATATGTCTTGGCATTTCCGGAGAAATTGAATTTTGCAAATCATTAATTTTTGCAAGAATTGTATCTTGATGAAATATTGAATTTAAGTAACTCGAAAATCTCCGAATGAATTTTATTTTAAATTCATTATTAGTGAGAAGTTTTCTAAAAATTAATGTTGACCAAAGTGGTGGAGTAAACTCATTATTAACTTTTATTGAAGTTGCTAATTTTAAAGAATTATTTTCATAACCGATTGAACGCTGATTCGGCATTCCAAAACCGAAATCGAGATCGTGCAATATCCATCTCCATTTTGTACCATCTTTTCGTTCACGCCACATTCTCATATTTTGTTCAGGCCAAAAAACATTGTCAAAAAAGATTTCACTTATTTGATAATTTATATATTCATCAATATCCATCCAGTTCTTAACAGCATTGTAATTTTGTTCATTTGTTAAATCAGAATTTTGGATAAAAGAATAAAATGAATTATAATTATCCCCATCACCTTCCATCACTTCCGGAATTGAAGTTGCATTGTACTCAAGTAAATCAATATTATCAGGATTGACATTGTGAAGTGCAAACAAATAATTATTATCAATTTTTTCTCTGATGTTATAAATTCCCCAATAATTACCATTGATAAATACAAGGGAAGGTTTATAAGCTTGGCAGTCAATATCAATTTTATTAATTAACAAACTATGCTGCAATGCATCTCTGAAAAATGTTGAACGATTATCCGGAACACCGGCATTTCTCAAATAAATTGAATTAAAAGTTGAATAATTTCTATTTTCAAAAAATTTATAATCAATTTCATCAGATCCAAATCTATTATCAGCAGAAATGGTAAATGATTTTTGTGGATAGAATAATGAAGCTTGTCCGGTTAATCTTAATCCGGCATTAACATTTAAACCCAAATTGCCGTTTGACTCAATTAAATCTATACTAATCGGAATTTCCCTCTCTTTGAAATTGTTTGCATAAATCCCAAATGAATTATCAAATAAAATACTTGGTTCAGTTGATAACGAGATTATTGGAATGGAAAAATTATCGTTTATGAAATACGATTTTGTGATAATCTTACTTGGAAGTTTATATGTTTCAAATGCCCTAACTTTTAATACAGAATTTTTATCAATTAAAATTGGAACCGAATAAGTTTCAGAATTGCTAGTTGGTATAGATCCATCCAGAGTATATTTTATTATCCCATTTGCAGAAGTAATAGTAACATTTTGATTTGAAGTATAATTTCCACTTTCTAAAGAAACAGTAGGTTCTTCGGAAAAATTTGTATTTAAAATTCCTTCCGAAATGTTAGATGAACTTGGAGTTGGTTCGCCAAAATAAAACCAGTTTGGAGATCCATCCGGTTTTCTTCCCATTGAAACATCTTGAAGCTGTAAGTTATATGAAACAGAATCTATAACTACTGTATCAGAATTGAATAATCCAATTTCTTCACTTGATCTGCTTAAATTAAAATTCAAATGATAATATTGTGTGGTAAAATAATCGTAAGGATAATAATCTCTTCGGTAAGTTTGTCCAGGAAAATTGTCATAGCCATCAGCCCAAAATCGTAAAAAACTTTTTGCTTTTATTATTGTTCCGGTTGGGATTTGCCATCGTGTTGGGTTTTTAAAATTATCGGTCAGAAAATAGCCAGATAAATCAACTTCAAAATTTTCATCGTTGTAAATTTCAATCCAATCCGAGTAGTCATCAAAATCAATAATATCTGCATCTATTGAAACATTTGAAGCAAGAAATTCATTAATATATATTTTATAACTTTGCTGGGCAAAATGTTCTTGTAAAAAAATTATTAGAATTACTATAAAATATTTAAAAGTTAATTTCATGGAAATCTTCGAATTATTTCAATAACAACATTTTTTTTGTCTGAACAAATGAACCATATTTTAATTGATAATAATAAACTCCGCTTGAGAGTTTGCTTCCATCAAATTGAATATTATAATTTCCGGGTTTCTGAATTTCATTAACAAGTGTTTTAACTTCTCTTCCTAAAATATCATAAATTATTAAATGCACGTTTGACGTTTCACGTTTATCGTTTAACGGAATTGAATACTCAATTGTTGTAGTTGGGTTAAAAGGATTAGGATAATTTTGATTTAATGAAAATTCGTTTTGTAAAGGTTTATTGTTGTTATCAATCCATGTCAATAATGAATCGTTTGATTTTAAAAGTAAACCATAATTTCCAGAAACCCATGCGTGGTTATCTTTAATTTCAATATCATACAAAGACCCAATTAAATTATCTAGAACCAATTGCCAATTTTCTCCGCCATCATTTGTTTTAAAAATTACGCCATTTTCATTATTATCATTGCCAACAAACCATCCTTTATTCTCATCGATAAAAATCATATCATTTATTTTGTATCCATATTTATTTATAGATTGCCAAGTTTCTCCGCCGTCAACAGTCGATAGTAATATAAATTCATATTCGGTTCCATTGTAAAAACCTCCGGAAATCCATGCGATTAATTCATCCTTAAAAAACATTTTTTCTAATGGAACAGAAATATCTGTTTTTACATCTTTCCAACCGGATTGTGGAGTGTATCTAACAATTTGTCCGCTTTCACCAACAGCCCAACCGGTTGTATCATTAAAATAAATTGAGGTTAATCTTCTATATACAAAATCCGTACTTTTTGAGATAAATACTGTTTGCCAAGTTTTACATCCATCATTCGTTTCAATAATAATTGATCCGCTTGAAATTGAATCATAATAACTACCGGCAAGCCAGCCTTTGTTTTCATCAATCATTACAAAATCATTTGCTAAAATATTATGTTCTTTAAATTCATTCTCTAAAGAAATAATTTCAGTTAAATTTTTCCCTCTAACAACTGTTTTAAAGATTTTTGTAATCATGCCCCAGTCGCCGGTTTTTGTTAAACTGTAAGCAATGTTTTCATTAATAAAATTTGTTTTCAAAATTCTGTTTGGTGTTTCAAAAATAATTTCCCAACTTTTCCCTCCGTCTTTGGTTGAAAAAACTTCACCGTAGGAATCTAAAACATGTAACCCGCCAACTTCATATCCGCCAAATGCAATTCCATTTAACGAATCCGTAAAGCTCAACTTTGTAAAAGGACACGAATATTTTTGTAAATTCCAATTGTTTCCATTATCGTTACTTGTATAAACCGTAATATAGTTTCCCAAATTCCCTAAGATAATTCCTTCATTTTTTGAATTAAAAAAAATATCACTTAAAGTAAACTGCGTAAAATTATATTCACTATTGTAAAAATAAAATTTGGGATTTTGTGCAATCCAAGTTCTGCCGCCGTCAATACTTTTTAAATAACTAATTTGACTTCTTCTTCCTTGCCAAGTTGTGCCGTAAACAATTTGTTCATCAATAAATTTTAAATTGTTAAAACTGATTGTATCTGATTTAAAAATTTGTTCCCAATTTTTCCCCGAATTTATTGTTTTGAAAATTAAGTTATCCGAGGAATCATCAACTGCGGTAAAATAACCAATTGAATCGGTTATAAATTGTAGTTTATCAATGTAACTTAATTCTGTGAATGATTGAATATCCCAAGTAATTCCACCGTCTTTAGTAGTTAATAATGATGGTTCATAATTTGAATAATTATAAAAACTTACAAAACCTAAATTACTGTTAATGAAAACGATATTTCGATATTCCCCGACAAAACCTTGGGGAGCGATTTCTGTCCAAATATTTCCACCATCAATTGACGAAATTATTTTGTTATAACTTGTTCCATAAATGTGATTTTCATCCAATGTTTGAAGGGAATTTAGGCCATACCAATTTTCATAAGGAGCTTCAAATTGAGTTTCCCATGAAATTCCTCCGTCTTCAGTTTTTTGAATAAATGTTTTTGTACCTGCAGAATTTGAGCATACAATCCATCCGATGTATTCGTTAACAAAACTCAATTGCCACAAACTTAAATCCGAAGGAATTTGTAATTCTTCCCAAGATTTTCCGGCATCCGAAGTTTTCAAAATTGTTGAAGGATACAAATATGTGAAACCCACGTTATCGTTTACAAATTCCAATTGGTTTGGATAATTTCCTTTTATTCCTTCATTAAGTTTTGTCCATTGAGGAAATATTTGTGAAGTAAATAAAATTAAGAGTAAAAAAGTTTGTTTAATATTTTTCATAAGAATAGAATTTTATTTGAGAATTAACATTTTTTTAGTTTGAATAAAACTATCAGATTTTAATTGATAATAATAAACTCCGCTTGTGAACTTACTTCCATCAAATTGAATTTTGTAGTTACCGGGTTTTTGAATTTCATTAACGAGAGTTTTTACTTCTCTTCCTAAAACATCAAATACAGATAATTGTAGTGAACGAAAATTTTCGTTCACTACAGAATATTGTGGAATTGAATATTCAATTATTGTTGTTGGGTTAAACGGATTTGG
>JBGSKB010000521.1:0-5589 GCA_041741395.1 Melioribacteraceae bacterium | reverse complement strand
CCGACTTATTTAATAAAAATCGAGACTAATTAATGAAAAAAATTAAATACTTATTTCCAATCATATTTTCTCTTGTTATTATTTCATGTTCAATAAATAATGATGTTAGTAAAATTGTTGAGGCAAGAGTGGATGAAAAAGTAAGTGAATTATTAAGTAAAATGACACTTGATGAAAAAATTGGTCAAATGACTCAAGTTGATCAAAATGCATTTACTGATTTTAACGATATTACAAAATATGCAATTGGCTCAGTCCTTTGGGGAGGAAATTCAGAAATTCCAAATATTTCATCAAAAGGATGGAGTGATGTAGCTGATACATTAATAAATTATTCACTCAAAACCAGATTGGGAATTCCAATTCTTCTTGGCATTGATGCTGTTCATGGTCATAATAATGTAAACAATGCAGTAATCTTTCCTCATAATATTGGATTAGGCTGTACAAGAAATCCAGAACTTGTTGAGGAAGTTGCAAAAGTTACTGCACAAGAAATTTCAGCAACAAAAATTCATTGGACTTTTGCTCCATGTGTTGCAGTTGCAAGAGACGAAAGATGGGGAAGGACTTATGAAAGTTTTAGTGAAGATCCTGAACTTGTTGCACAGCTTGGTGCAGCAGCAGTTAAAGGACTTGAGAATGGAAATTTAGCTTCATCAGATGCGGTTCTTTCTTGCACAAAACATTTTATGGGTGATGGCGGAACAACTAATGGTAAAGATCAAGGCAATACAGAATGTGATGAACAAACTTTAAGAAAAATTCATTTGCCGGGTTACATTTCTGCGATGAAAGAAAATACCGCATCAATCATGATTTCATACAGCAGTTGGAATGGTGAAAAAATGCATGGTCATAAATATCTTATTACAGATTTGTTAAAAGGCGAATTGAAATATGAAGGCTTTATTGTTTCTGATTGGGCAGCAATTGATCAATTAGAAGGTGATTATAAAAGCGATATTGAAAAATCAATAAATGCTGGATTGGATATGGTTATGATTCCTAATGGTCCGGCTTTGCAAGGAAAAATTGGGGATAATGGTCAACCAGCAAATACTTATTTTGATTTTATCACAAATTTAAAAGCTTTAGTTGAAGAAGGAAAAGTACCATTAAGTAGAATTGATGATGCAGTTAGCAGAATTTTGAAAGCTAAATTTAATTTCGATTTGTTCAATAAAGTAAAAATTAAAAATAATTTTTCTGATAAAGTTGGCTCAAAAGAAAATAGAGAAGTTGGTAGAAAATCAGTTCAACAATCTTTAGTTTTATTAAAAAATGAAAACAATATTTTACCAATTTCTAAAGATGTAAAAAATATTTTAGTAACCGGAAGTGGTGCAGATAATATTGGAATGCAATGCGGCGGCTGGACAATTTCATGGCAGGGAAACCATGGTGAAGTTGTTAAAGGCGGAACAAGTATTTTAAGTGCTGTAAAAAATACAGTTAGCAAAAACACAAATGTCAATACTTCTGTAGATGGAAGCGGTGCAGAAAAAGCTGATGTTGTAGTTGTTGTTGTTGGCGAAAATCCATATGCAGAAGGATTTGGAGATGATTCAAAATTAACTTTGAATGATGAAGATCTAAAAACAATTGCTAAAGTAAAAGCTTCAAAAAAACCTATGGTTGTAATTTTACTTTCTGGCAGACCACTGATTGTTAATAATGAAATTGATAAATCAGATGCATTTGTTGCTGCTTGGCTTCCGGGTTCAGAAGGTCAAGGTATTGCAGATGTTCTTTTTGGAGATGTTGATTTTAGCGGAAAATTATCTTTTACTTGGCCTGAAAATATTCAACAGTTACCAATTAATGTGGGTGATGAAAATTACGATCCATTATTTCCTTACGGATTTGGATTAACTTATAAAAAATAAAAGTATTTTAACAAAAACTTAAGGAGAACTTATTTTGAATTTTAATAGTCTCGATTATATCGTTTTTGGAATTTACATAATTGGTATTGTTTCCCTAGGACTTTTTGTATCAAGGAACAAAAAAGGTCATGAAAAAAATTCCAACGATTATTTTTTAGCTGGAAATACTTTAACTTGGTGGGCAATTGGATCTTCACTAATTGCTGCAAATATTTCTGCTGAACAAATTATTGGAATGTCTGGTTCTGGATTTGCTGGTGGTTTAGCAATTGCATCGTATGAATGGATGGCAGCTATCACATTATTAATTGTTGGAAAATTCTTTTTACCAATTTTTATTGAAAAAAAGATTTATACAATTCCGGAATTTATTGAGCATAGGTTTAATACAACCTTGAAAACGATTTTGGCAATTTTTTGGATATTTTTGTTTGTGTTTGTAAACCTAACAACAGTAATGTTTTTAGGTGCAAAAGCATTAGATACTGTTATGGGAAATGGTGATGGAACTCTTTTATTTCCAGCAATGATTGGACTTGGTGTTTTAGCTGCTGCATATTCACTTTATGGCGGACTTTCCGCTGTTGCATGGACAGATGTAATTCAAGTAATTTTACTTGTACTTGGCGGAATTATTACAACAATTATTGCTTTGGATTATGTTACTCCGGATGGCGGAATTGTAAACGGATTATCACATATTTATAATACAGCTGGAGATAAATTTCATATGATTTTATCTAAAGATAATCCGGAATTTAATAATCTACCCGGAATTGCGGTTTTAATTGGCGGTATGTGGATTGCAAATTTGTACTATTGGGGATTTAATCAATATATCATTCAAAGAACACTTGCTGCAAAATCTTTAAAAGAAGCTCAAAAGGGAATTGCATTTGCTGCTTTCTTAAAACTTATCATCCCTTTAATTGTTGTTGTTCCGGGAATTGTAGCATTTGTCATGTTTTCTCAACCCGAAGGAACTGCTTTAATTGACGGAGTAAAAGAAGCATTTATAAAATCTGATGGAACTTTAAATTATGACAAAGCTTATCCTTGGTTAGTAAGTACATTTGTTCCAAATGGTTTAAAAGGAATTGTAGTAGCAGCTTTAACAGCCGCAATAGTTTCATCATTGGCGTCAATGTTAAACTCAACTGCAACAATTTTTACAATGGATATTTATAAACCTTACATAAATAAAAATTCCAGCGAGAAAAATCTTGTAACAACTGGTAGAATTACAGCAGCAGTTGCTTTAGTTATTGCATTATTAGTTGCTCCATTCTTAAAAAGTCTTCCTCAAGTTTTTCAATACATACAAGAATATACTGGTTTAGTTAGTCCTGGAATTTTAGCCGTTTCAATGATGGGATTATTTTGGAAAAAAGTAACAACTCGCGGTGCAATTTGGGGAGCAATTTTATCAATTCCGGTTGCACTAATTCTTAAAATCCCAGCCATTGAATTACCTTTTATGGATCAAATGTTATACACATTTATTATCACAATAGTAATTTCGGGAATGATTAGTTTATCTTCAAATCAATATGATGATGATCCAAAAGGATTTAATTTAACTGCTAAAATATTCAGTACAGATAAAACTTTTAATATAGCTTCATATACAGTTTGCATAGTTTTGGCACTTCTATATGCAGTTTTTTGGTAATTAAAAAAATGAAGAACAAAATGATAACACTATTATATACTTTAATGATTTTCACTTTCTTTAATTGTAATGAATCTGGAAGTGAACCCAAAGACGAAGAAAATATTCCGCAAATTGAAGGTTACAAATTAGTTTGGAATGATGAATTTAAAAATACTCAAATTGATTTAACTAAATGGGAATATGAAGTTAATGCAAATGGCGGTGGAAATAATGAATTGCAATATTATACAGCACGAAAAGAAAATTCATTTATTGAAAATGAAAAATTAAAAATTGTTGCAATAGCTGAAAAATATACCTCCACTGAAGGAACAAGAAATTTTACTTCAGCTAGATTAAGAAGTAAATATAAAGGTGATTGGAAATACGGAAGGATTGAAGTTTACGCTAAAATTCCAACCGGAATTGGAACTTGGCCCGCAATTTGGATGTTATCAACAGATTGGGAATATGGCGGTTGGCCGGAAAGCGGTGAAATTGATATTATGGAACATGTTGGATATGATCCGAATGTTATTCACGGTTCTGTTCATACAAAAGCTTACAATCATGTAATAGGAACTCAAAAAACAAAAAGTTTAAAAATTCCTACAGCTACTACAGATTTTCATAAATACTCAATTGATTGGAGTGAAGAAAAAATTGATTTTTTTATTGACGATCAAAAATATTTTTCTTTCTCAAACGAAAACAAAGGCTGGGAAGGATGGCCTTTTGATAAAAGATTTCACATGATTCTTAATGTTGCTGTTGGCGGAAACTGGGGCGGAGTTCAAGGGATTGACGCAGATGCTTTTCCAGCAACCATGGAAATTGATTATGTAAGAGTTTATCAAAAAATTGGGAATTAATTATTTTATTATTTTAGCGAAAATAGTGAACTAAGTATTTTTTGGTTCACTATTTTTTTTATTCGTCTTTTTTGTTTGGGGGAGTTCTTGATATTTGATTCTTCAGTATTAAAATATTTTGTTTTATTCATTTTACTTTACACAAATTCTCATTCTCAGAATTTAATTCTAAATGAGATAATGTCCTCAAATACTAATTCTTATTATGATGAATTTGGTGAAACCCCAGACTGGATTGAATTATTTAACAATAGTTCAGAAAATATTAACTTGGAAAGTTACTTGCTTTCTGACGATAAATCTAATTTGCAAAAATGGATCCTTCCGGCAATACAAATAAACGGGAACGAATATTTGTTAATAAATGCATCCGGCAAAGATATAAAAACTCAATCATCGTCTTGGTATACAATTATTAATAAAGGAGATTATTGGAAATATTTTCTTGGTACAAAAGAACCACCAAGTGGATGGAAAGAAATTTCTTTTAATGATTTTAGCTGGAATATTGGTCAAACCGGTATTGGATATGGTGATGATGATGATCAAACAATAATTGAAGAAGTAAATTCCGTTTATCTAAGGAAAAGTTTTAATATTTCTGATAAAAATAATATTTCTGAAATGTTTTTAAATATTGATTATGATGATGGATTTGTTGCATACTTAAATGGAAAGGAAGTTGCTCGTGCAAATTTAGGAGTTAATGGCGAATTTATTTCATCTAATACATCTGCGGATGTTGCAATTGAAGCAAGACTTTATCAAAATCAAAAGTTAGAAACTTTTTTTATAAATGGTTTAGATTCAATATTAGTCGATGGAATTAACATTTTATCTATTCAGGTTAATAATTTTGGAAGTTCTTCCAGTGATCTTTCGGCAATCCCTTTTTTAACAATCGGATTAAAAGTTAGTGAAGAAGAAAACAATGTTGCTGAAGAAATAATTTCTTCAATTCCAACTTTGCATACAAATTTCAGTTTGGCAAATGGAGAAGAAACTCTTTATTTATCTAACAATTTTGGTGAAATAATTGATTCGGTAAAATTGCCGGAAACGGATTCTGATATTTCTATTGGAAGAAAAAATGGTGCGACAGAGTGGTTTTATTTTAATCAGCCAACACCCGGAAGTGAGAATATTTTTAATTGTTTTTTATCTTAATTATAAA
>JBGSKB010000520.1:0-1969 GCA_041741395.1 Melioribacteraceae bacterium | reverse complement strand
AAAATTAAATTTCCGTAGATTCTTAATTTGTAAAAATTGTGAAGTGATTTTATTTTCAATTAAAAATATTTCGCTTACAAATGAATTATTAGCAAAAATAATTTCATTATCTTCATTTACAATAACCGAGATTTCAGCATTTGTTGTATTGCTAATTAATTTTATAAGAGGAGTGATTAAAAGGGATTCAGATTTATTTCGTAAAATAATTAAGAGAATTCTCGATTTGTTATTTAAATATATTTTAGAATCAGATTTATTTTTAGAAAACAATTTGATTAAAATATAAAAAAGAATGTGTTTAAAATATGTTTTAATATTTTTCAATTTGTTTCAAAAAAAACTAAAATTGTTTAATAAACGTAAGAACTTGTTTTGGAAATCTTATACTAAGAATTGCAACGATAAATAATGAAATATTCTCAATGATTTTTAACATTCCAACTTTTTGTCCATCTAAAGTTCCTTGACATCCGCAATCAATATCAAGATTTCTTAGAACAGCGGAAATAACAGCGAATGTGAAAACCATAAGTAGGGAAGCGATTATTAAAGCATTTTCCTTTATAAATATTCCGAGTAAAAGTAAAGTACCAGAGATTACTTCAATCCATGGAATTGTTATTGCTAAAATATTAATAAATTCAATTGGGAATAATCTATAATTTTCAATTGAGTAAGTAAATATTTCTAAGTTATTAATTTTAGCTAATCCGCTTAAAATAAAATACAAAGCAAGATATATTCTTGTCAGTGCAATTAAATAATTTATAATCTTTTCTTTCGTCATTTTTTACCTTTACAAATTGGCAGTTCCGCTTCAATCCAAGATTTCATTCCACCAAGAAAAACATAAATATTTTCATAACCAAAATCAGATATTTGCTTAGCTAATCTTTTGCTTGTATCGCAATCATCACCATCGCAATAAATAACTAAAATTGAACTCTTAGAAATATCTGAAAGTGTTGAATCATCCTTACTAAAACTAAATTCCGGAATATTTACTGCACCTAAAATGTGTGCATCGCTAAATTCCCATTGGTCTCTTGCATCAATAAAAATTGCTGATTTTTTATTATACAAATCTAAAGTTTGAGAAATATTTATTCCTTTTAAATTCTCGTTTTTTGATGTTTCACCAATTTCAACAAAATCAATTTTAATTTCTTTACGTATAAAATCAATTCCATCTGATGAAAATGTATTGTAGAGTATTCCAAGCAAAATAGAAGAAATCAATATTCCAAGAATTGCTTTAAAGTTTATTTTATTTTTCATTTAATACAAATTTGTTATTAAAAATATAGTTGAAATAATTTACTTTATTCATTTATCAATTCACAATTTTTGGGAATTTCGGGTTTTACAAGAATAGAATTTTCTTTTTGCAATAAAACTTTTCCCGGTTCCATTCCTTTTTTCTTATGTACAAATTTTGCAAATGTATATGAAACCGGAGCAGAACCAGCTGTTTTAGCCTTACTATAATAAGCTGCAAGACAAGCTGCCTTCTTTATAATTTCCTTTGGCATAATTTCTTTTAAATTATCAACTCTTAAAACAACATGCGAACCCGGCAAACCTCTTGCGTGAAACCAATAATCATTTTGGTTAGCAAATTTTATAGAAAGATAATCGTTACTTTTACTATCGCGACCAATATAAACTGAATACTTATCATCAATTTTATAAAGCCAATATTTAAATTTTTCTCCGGAATCCATTTTAACAATTTTTTCCTTTTTAGGAATTATTCGATTATAAATTTCGGTTATTTCATCAATTGTTTTTGCCAGCTTAAAATTTTCAAACTCAGTTTGAAGATTATCATATTTGTCTTTTGTTAATTTAAATAACTCAACAGATTTATTAAAATTAACTTTTTCATCTTTAGCTTTTTCAAAATATTTATCAATATTATCTTTGGAATTTAATTTTGGATCAAGTTTAATTTTGTATTCCTTTT
>JBGSKB010000519.1:0-13609 GCA_041741395.1 Melioribacteraceae bacterium | reverse complement strand
ACTTAACATCAACGCAATGAAATCTTCATTTCTACCTTATGAAGAAAGGCTGAAATACATATACAATATAATTAAACCAGGTTATCAAAAAACAAGAGAGAAATTACTTTCCTTAAAAAATTAGATTATGAAAAAATTATTTAAAAATTACGAATTTGAATTTGATAGTAATCAAAAAAAAATTGTTACAACATTTTCCAAACAAGCAATAAAGCAAATGGAAAATGATGATAGATTTGCAAGAGATGTAAATATTTTTAAATCTATTATTGATAAATTCAGTTCAAATAATGATGTTGTAAAACTAACCAAAGAAGAAAAAACTAGATTGACTTTTCAGCTTAAAGAAAACACAAAACATTTGGAAAACAAAGTCAAATCAAGTTGGTTTTTTACTAAATGGTTTTATAAAAATATGTTGAAACAGTACAACAATATTTTATCAATTTTTGCCGATTAAAATGTCAACTAAAATTATTAAAGCTCCAACCGGAACAAAATTAAATTGTAAAGGGTGGATCCAAGAAGCAGCATTAAGAATGTTGATGAATAATCTTGATCCGGATGTTGCTGAAAATCCGGATGAACTTATTGTTTATGGAGGTTCCGGAAAAGCAGCGAGAAATTGGGAAGCATATAATGCAATTGTTGAATCGCTAAAAAATTTGGAAAATGATGAAACACTTTTAGTACAATCCGGCAAACCAGTTGGCATTTTTCAAACTCATACCAACGCACCTCGAGTAATTATTTCAAATTCAATGTTAGTTCCCGATTGGGCAAACTGGGAAGAATTCAGAAAATTAGAAAATCTTGGTCTAACAATGTATGGACAAATGACCGCAGGTAGCTGGATTTACATCGGCACTCAAGGAATTCTTCAAGGAACTTATGAAACATTTGCTGAATGTGCAAGACAACATTTTAACGGTACTCTCGAGGGAAAATTTTTGCTTACAGCCGGAATTGGCGGAATGGGCGGAGCTCAGCCATTAGCAGCAACAATGAACGGCGCAGCTTTTTTGGGAATTGATGTTGATCGTTCTCGTCTTCAAAAAAGAATTGATACAAAATATTTAGATATTATTTCTGAAGATCTTGATGAAGCATTAAAAATTATTTTAAATGCAAAAGAAAACAAGAAAGCAATTTCAGTTGGATTAGTTGGAAATGCTGCAGAAATATTACCTGAAATTTTGAAAAGAGGAATTGTTCCAGATATTTTAACTGATCAAACTTCGGCACATGATACTTTAAATGGATATGTTCCAATGGGAATGAAATTTAAAGAAGCTATTCAATTAAGAAAAAGTAATCCTACTGAATATATTAGGAAAGCAAAACAAACAATTGTAAAACATGTTGAAGCAATGCTGCAATTTCAAAAACTTGGCTCAATAACTTTTGATTATGGCAATAATATCCGTGGTGAAGCAAAAGAAAATGGTTTAGAAAATGCTTTCGATTTTCCCGGATTTGTACCGGCATATATTCGTCCGCTATTTTGCGATGGAAAAGGTCCGTTCCGTTGGGCAGCTCTGTCTGGTGATTCAAATGATATTTATGAAACTGATAAAGCAATTATTGAAGCTTTCCCAGAAAATAAAGCATTAATTACTTGGATCAAAATGGCTCAAGAAAAAGTTGCTTTCCAAGGTTTACCAGCTCGCATTTGTTGGCTAGGTTATGGAGAACGAGCAAAGATGGGAAAAATATTTAATGATCTTATTGCAGAAGGTAAAGTAAAAGCTCCAATTGTAATTGGAAGAGACCATCTTGATTGCGGCTCTGTTGCATCTCCTTATCGTGAAACAGAAGGTATGATTGACGGAAGTGATGCTATTGCTGATTGGCCAATATTAAATGCTTTATTAAACTCAATAGGTGGCGCAAGTTGGGTTTCTGTTCATCATGGCGGCGGAGTAGGAATTGGGAAATCAATTCACGCCGGAATGGTAATAGTTGCTGATGGTACGAAAGAAGCAGAAGAGAGATTAAATAGAGTTTTAACATATGATCCGGGAATGGGAATTATCCGTCATTCAGATGCTGGTTATGTAAGAGCAATCAATAATGCTAAACAAAATAATATAAAAATTCCAATGATGAAATAATTTAAGAGGCAAATGAAATGAAAGTTTTAATAGCTGATTCGCTACCAGAAGTATATTTGGAACAATTAAGAAAAAATAATCTTGAGGTAATTTACAGTCCGAAATTAGGAGAAAATGATTTACCCGAAGCAGCCAAGGATGTTGATATTATTGTGGTTCGCTCAACAAAAGTAAATGAGAAAACTATTTTAGAATCAAAATCATTAAATTTAATTGTTAGAGCTGGTGCCGGTTACAACAATATAAATGTCGCAGCAGCAAATAAACGAGGTGTTTACGTTGCTAATTGTCCGGGGAAAAATGCTCATGCAGTTGCTGAATTAGCAATTGGTTTAATGATTGCAATGGATAGACAAATTCCAGAAAATGTCAGTGATTTTAGAAATGGTGTTTGGAATAAGGCAAAATATTCCAAAGCAAAAGGTTTAAATGGAAAAACCTTAGCAATTGTTGGAATGGGAAATATTGGAAAACAAGTTGCAATTATTGCAAATGCTATGGGCATGAGTGTTTATGGAAAAGATATTTCCCGAATAGAAGGAGTTGAGTATAAAGATTTTTCAGAATTTGATCAAATTTTACCATTAGCAGATGTAATTTCTTTACATCTTCCGGTTACTCCTCAAACTAAAGGAATGTTTGATGATAAAATGTTTAGCTACATGAAAGAAGGTGCAACTCTAATTAATACTTCACGTGCAGAAGTAATTAATGAAGATGCATTAATCAAAGCTATAAAAGAAAAAAATATTAAAGTTGCGCTTGATGTTTTTAGTGGTGAACCAGAAGGCAAGGATGGAGCTGTTAATTCAAAATTGCAAGGGCTTGAAAATGTTTACGTCACTCATCATATTGGTGCATCAACTGAACAAGCACAAAATGCAGTAGCTGCAGAAACTGTAAAAATAATTATGCAGTATATAGAAAGCGGAACAATTGCTCACTGGGTAAATAAAGCAAGATCTTCAAATTCTTATTATCAACTTTCTGTAAAACATTTTGATAAGCCCGGAGTTTTAGCATCAATTATGGATGTTTTAAGACAAGGTAATATTAATATTGAAGAAGTAGAAAATATTATTTTTGATGGAGGATTAGTTGCACTTTGCACTATGAAACTTGTTGATCCGGCAACAAATAATATGTTAGAAGCAATGCGAAGAAATCCAAATGTTTTAACAGTTTCTCACACTGCAATAAATTAAAAATTTAACCTCCCTTTTATTTGGGAGATTTTCTTATACAAATTTTACATCAAATATATCATCAATAATTTGATGAAAATATAAAAGTTTAATCAACTCAGTATAACTTTCTGTACTTATTGAATTAAAATCATAAATTAGTGAATTCTGATTCGTTATAATAAATTCATTAATTTCTTCACTTAAATTAATCTTATTTACGTTTTGAATAAAATTATTAGAAATATTATTTATTAATTCCTCATTCGTTGAATGGAACTTTTCAAGTTCAGATTTTGAGTTTGAAACCAATAAATAATTTATATAAGGCAATTCAATAAACTCTGAAATTTGTTCAGAAAAACTTGTCCCAAAGTTAAACTTATTATTAACCCAATTTAAATTTCCAGAAAGAAGATAATTTTTAGAATTATTAAATTTTTCGTTAATGTCTAATTCAATTTCAGGTTGAATGTTATAAATTTCCTTAAAAATAATTTTAGAAAGCAGCACATCATTTGTGCTAATATCACCCTTGAGAAAAAGTCGATTAAAATTATTTTGTGCATTGGCAAAATACAAATACGTGTTTGATATGAAAGATTCAAATGCAATTGTAAACTTTTCCGAGACAAATAATTCTTTATGATTTATGAGATCCAAAGATGGAATAATTGCTATTAAATTCTTGTTTGTAGAAAGTTCGTTAATGATTAATGAAGATTCTTTTAGAATTAATTCCGGTTTACTTTTTTCATCAATTGACAAATAAAATAATGAAGAAAAAATATTACTTGGTGCTATTAATTTCATTGTAAGTTTATAAAAAAGTCCGGCTAAAACCGGACTTCTACGAAGAGAAAATTAAATATTTTTTGATTTAATACGAGCAGCTTTACCGGCAAGATTTCTTAAATAATATAATTTTGCTCGCCTAACTTTACCTTTTCTAACAAGTTCTATCTTAGCAATTTTAGGTGAGTTCATCGGGAAAATTCTTTCAACTCCAACACCGCTAGAAATTTTTCTAACAGTAAAAGTTCTGTTGGTTGATGTGCCTCTAATACTTATAACATCACCTTCAAATGGTTGAATTCTTTCTTTATTACCTTCAATAACTCTAACATGAACTTTAATTTTATCTCCAGATGCAAATTCTGGGAAGTCCAGTGTTTTTGGTTCAGCAATTAGTTCTTTTAACTTATCCATTTCTACTCCAAACTATTTATTTTTTTCCAATTTTCTGTTAAACTTTTTGATTTTTCTTCTTTCCACAATTTGATTTCTTTTCCATTACCAGAAAGTAAAACTTCTGGAACTTTCATTCCTTTATATTCTGACGGTCTTGTGTAAAATGGAGCTTCAATTATTTCGCCATCCATAAACGAATCATTCAACATTGATTCACTATCTCCAATTGCACCAGGTAAAATTCTAACTATAGAATCAGTAATTACCAATGCAAGAAGCTCGCCGCCGCTTAATACAAAATTACCAATCGAAATTTCATCTGTCGCAAATTTTTCTCTTACTCTTTCATCAATTCCTTTATAATGACCTGCAATAATTATTATATTTTTTGCAAGAGAAAATTTATTTGCTAACGATTGATTATAAATTTTTCCTTTTGGTGTTGTAAAAATAATGTGATCATATTTTCGGTCTTTTTGCAGAAACTCAATACACTCAAAAAATGGTTCTGGTTTTAGCAACATTCCAGCACCGCCGCCAAAAGGTTTATCGTCAATTTGTCTATGTTTATTAAATGCAAAATCTCTTAAATTATGAACAAATATTTCAACAGATTTTTTTTCAACAGCTCTTTTAATTATACTTGTCTTTAATGTACTTTCCAAAGAATCCGGAACTGCCGAAATTATATCAATTCTCATCTTTAAATATTTCTGCTTCTTGTGAAAGATAAATTTTCTTTTCTTCAGGTACAATTTGTTGAAAATACTTTCTTACAGCGGGGATTAATATTTCCTCGTTGTTAGTGTTCAAAATTACATAAACATCATTATTTTGCAATTTTAAAATATCTATCATTTTTCCAAAGAACGTTGTTCCAAAATAAACTTCACTTTCAATAAGATCATGAATATAGAAGGAATCTTCTGGAAGTTTATAGAGATTATCAGAATCGACAAACAAATTTTTATTTACTAAAAATCGTACTTCATCTGCTGTATTAAATTTTTCAAATTTTAATACAAAATTTTCATTGATTCTTTTGGATTGAACCACTATTAACTCTTTCTTTTTACCAAAAAAATCAATATAGACTTTCTTAAGCTTTAAAAAACGCTCTGGAAAATCAGAGAAAGATTTTATAATAACAGAACCATCAGAATTATAGGTATCAATGATTTCCGCTATTAAAAAAAAATCACTCAATCAATTAGTCAAGAATTTTGAGTATTGCCCTTTTACCTTCTTTTGCAGCAATTGCAGTAAGAAGAGTTCTCATTGCTTGAGCAGTCTTACCTTGTTTGCCGATAACTTTACCAACATCATCAGCACTAACTTTTATGGTAAGCTCTACAGTATTTTCGTTGGGAGTAGATTCCTGGATGCTTACACCATCAGGACTATCAACCAAGTGCTTAGCTATAAATTCAACGAATTCTTTCATGAGACTACCTTTAGATAAATTTGAGAATAGGATACTCTTTAATTAATAGATAAAAGTTCCTAATTGAAAATTATACTAAAAGCTTAAGTTTAATTTTCTTATTAAGAAACTTCCCCAGAAGCGGCATCCTTGACTTCTGTAATTTCAGCTTCTTTCTCTTTTAATTCCTGCGCTAATTTTTTCTTTTCAGCTTCAGCTTTTTCCAATTTCTTTTTATCAGCTTTTACTTTTTTATCAGCTAAAACAGAATTCTTAACATTTTTCCATTCTTCAAACTTTGCAGTTATTTCACTTTCAGTAAGACCTTGTTTTTTAAGTTCTTTCTTAAGTAAAATTCCTTCTTTGTTTAACAAAGTTTTAACTGTAATTGTAGGCTGTGCTCCACAATTTAACCAATAAAGAACTCTTTCTTCATTTAGTTCAACTGATGCCGGATCACTTTTAGGATTATAAGATCCTATAGCTTCAATATACTTTCCATCTCTTGGTGAACGAACATCTGCTGCCACAACTTTATAAATAGGTTGTCTTTTTTTGCCCATTCTTAATAATCTTAACTTAACTGCCAAATTAAATTATCCTCCGATATATTACATTAATTATATTTCAAATTATTTAAATTTCCAAGGAGTTTCTTTCCACCCTTAGAATTAAATTGTTTCATCATTTTTTGCATTTCGTCATATTGTTTAATAAGACGATTTACATCTTGAATTGAATTTCCGCTTCCGCGTGCTATTCTTTTTCTTCTGTTTCCATTCAAAATTTTAGGTTTAGCTCTTTCTTCTTTTGTCATTGATTGAATAATCGATTCAACTCTGACAAGCTGTTTATCATCAATTTCTGCATTTTTTACTGCTGAACTTACACCGGGAATCATGTTAATCAATGATTTTAAAGAACCCATTTTCTTTATCATCTTAATTTGCTTAAGAAAATCTTCAAAGTCAAATTTATTTGCAAGTAATTTTTTTTCTAAATCTTCAGTTTCTTTCTCATCAAATTGCTGCTGAGCTTTTTCAACGAGTGAAATTACATCTCCGCGACCTATAATTCTTGAAGCTAATCGATCCGGATGAAAAATTTCAATTGAATCTAATTTTTCACCCATACTTACAAATTTTATTGGCTTTTGAACTACTGCTTTTATTGAAAGAGCACACCCGCCTTTTGAATCACCATCAAGTTTAGAAAGAACAACTCCGTCAAAATCTACTACTTCATTAAAAGCTTTTGCAGAATTTACAGCATCTTGTCCGGTCATCGAATCAACAACAAATAATATTTCTGTTGGATTCACAACTTTTTTAATTTCAAGAACTTCATCCATTAGTTCCTGATTTACATGCAATCTTCCTGCAGTATCAATTATAATTGTATTTAAGGAATTTTCTTTTGCAAATTTTATAGATTCTTCCGCAATTTTGACTGCATCCTTACTACTATCAATGCTGAAAACCGGAACATTAATTTGTTTTCCTAATAATTTTAATTGATCAATAGCGGCTGGTCTATAAATATCAGCAGCAGTTAGCAAAACTTTTCTGTTTTTATCTTTTAAATATTTTGCAAGTTTTCCGCTAAATGTTGTTTTACCGCTTCCCTGCAAACCAACCATTAAAATAATTGTTGGTCCATTTGGATTAAAAGTTAAATCTTGCTGTGTTGAACCCATAAGTTCAGTTAACTCATCATAAATTATTTTTGTGATAAGTTGACCCGGTTTAACAGATGCAAGGACTTCTTGACCCAATGCTTTTTCTTTTACTTGATCAATAAAATCTTTTGCAACTTTATAATTTACGTCAGCATCTAAAAGAACACGCCTTATATCTCTGAGTGTATCAGAAATATTTGTTTCTGTAATTTTACCTTGCCCGGTTACTTTTTTTAAGGCTTTTTCTAATTTTAAAGTAATATCTTCGAGCATTTTATTTAACTAAATTTAAGAACAATTTACGCAGATTTAAGTGCATTTGCACCAGATACTATTTCCAAAATTTCTTTAGTTATTGCAGCTTGTCTTTCTTTATTGAATTTAATTTGCAAAGTTCTAATCATTTCCTTTGCGTTTTCAGTTGCCATTTCCATAGCTGTCATTCTTGCACCTAATTCAGCAGCATAAGAATCTAAAAGAACGGTCCACATTTGACCTTTTAAATGTCGTGGTAAAAGTGAATCAACTATTTCTTTTTGATTTGGCTCGTAAATATATTCAACTAACTTTTTATTACTTTCTTCATCATTTGCAATATTTTGGATTGGTAAAAATTGCTTAGATGTAATTTTCTGCTGAATAACAGATTTAAATTCATTGAAAACAATAATTACTTTATCAAATTCTCCAGCTAAAAATTTTGAAGTTAACTCATTTGCTAAGGATGCTGCAAATTCAAATTCAAGTTTTGAAAATATTCCGGGAAATGAACCGGCAATTTTTATTTTGTTTTTTGATTTAAAATAATCATTCCCTTTTTTTCCGACACAATATAGCTCAACTTTACCATTTTCATTCAGATCTTTCAAATCGCCATTCAACATTTCTTCGGTAATTCGAATTGCATTCATATTAAAACCGCCGCACAAACCTCTATCAGAAGTTACGACAACTAAAGCACAAGAATTTACCGGTCTTTCTAAAAATAATTGATTTTCACTTCCAATGCTTTTAAGAAGATGACTTAAAACTTCTGCCATCTTTCTTGAATAAGGTTTTGCGTTAATTATATTTTCTTGTGCACGACGCAATCTTGCAGCAGCAACCATTTTCATTGCTTTAGTAATTTGCTGAGTACTTTTAATACCGCTAATTCTTTGCTTTATATCTCTTAAGGTTGCCATTTATAATTTAATTATTCACTTTTCTTAAACTTTGAAATAAATTCTGAAACTACTTTTTTAACATTTTCAATAATTTCATCGTTTAATTGTTTCTTAGTTCTAATTTCTTCAAGTACTTTTTTATTATTCAGTTCAATATATTCAAGCATTTCTTTTTGAAATCGCTTAACATCTTTTACACTAATACTATCCATAAAACCATTAGTTGCGGCAAAAATACTAATAACTTGTTTCTCCACCGGAATTGGATTATACTGACCTTGTTTTAAAAGTTCAACTAATCTTTCACCTTTTGCCAAAGTTCTTTGTGTTGCTTGATCTAAATCAGAACCAAATTTTGCAAAAGCTTCTAATTCTCTATATTGAGCTAAATCCAATTTAAGTGTTCCGGCAACTTTTTTCATAGCTTTAATTTGAGCATTTCCACCAACGCGGGATACACTTATACCAACATTTATCGCGGGACGAACACCAGCATTAAATAAATTTGGTTCAAGATAAATTTGACCGTCCGTAATAGAAATTACGTTTGTAGGAATATAAGCTGAAACGTCGCCTTGTTGAGTTTCAATAATTGGTAGTGCAGTTAAACTTCCGCCACCAAGTGCATCACTTAATTTTGAAGCTCTTTCTAATAATCTTGAATGCAAATAAAAAATATCACCAGGATATGCTTCACGTCCCGGAGGTCTTCTCAACAATAATGAAAGTTCTCTATATGCAACCGCTTGTTTAGATAAATCATCATATACCGCAAGAGCATGTTTTCCATTATCTCTAAAATATTCTGCTAAAGTTGCACCGGAATAAGGAGCAATATATTGTAATGGAGCCGGATCTGAACTTGCTGCAGAAACAACAGTAGTATAAGCCATTGCCCCATGTTCTTCTAATTTATTTACAACTTGCGCAACTGTAGAAGCTTTTTGTCCTATTGCAACATAAAAACAGTAAACTGGTTTAATTCCGTTAGCACTTGCTTCTTCAGTATGTGTATATTTTTGATTAATAATCGTATCAATTGCAACTGCCGTTTTACCGGTTTGTCTATCACCAATAATTAACTCACGCTGACCTCTGCCAATTGGAATCATAGCATCAACGGCTGCAATACCGGTTTGTAAAGGCTCAGTAACTGGTTGGCGTGCAACAACTCCTAAAGCCTTTCTTTCAATTGGCAAATATTTTTTTGCTTGAATTGGTCCTTTTCCATCAAGTGGAATACCAAGCGGAGTAATAACTCTTCCTAAAAATTCTTCTCCAACTGGAATTGAAGCTACGCGTTTTGTTCTTTTTACTTCATCACCTTCTTTAATAAGTGAACTATCCCCAAAAAGAACGCACCCAACGCTATCTTCATCTAAGTTAAGCACCATTCCAATAATATCATTTGGAAATTCAATAAGCTCACTTGCCATAACTTGAGAAAGTCCATAAACTTGCGCAATTCCATCTCCAACAGATAAAACAGTTCCTACATCATAAATATCTATTTCATTATCAAAACCAGATAATTGTTTTCTCAATATTGCAGAAACTTCATCAGGTCTAACTTGAGCCATTATTTTACCTTATAATAAAATTCTAAATTAATTACTTAAGTAACTTTGGTCAAACAAACGTTTCTTTAATAATTCTAATTGATGTTGAATTGAGGCATCAATAATTGTATCGTTAAATTTTGCTTTAAATCCGCCAATAATTGTATTATCAATTTCATACTGAGCAATAATATTTTTGTTCAGCATCTCATTTAATTTTTTTTCAATAGTTGTTTTTTGATCTTTGTTTAATTCAATTGCACTTACAATCTTTACATTAGCATTATTTAATTTATCATCAGCCAAGCTTAAAAATCTTTTTGTCACATCAAACAGAAGATTTTCTCTTCCTTTTTCAATTAAAAAGTTTAAGAAATTTACGACTTCTTTTGAAACATGCGGACTAAAAATTTCATCAAGAATTGATACTTTCTTTTGTGAACTTATAATTGGATTAAACAATAAATTACGCAAATCTTTTGAATCAGCTAAAGTTAAATTAATGAATTTAATATCTTCAACAACTTGAGAGAATGAATTGTTTGATTCAGAAATTCCCATTAGTGCATTAGCATATCTTGTTGAAACTATAAATTCACTCATTTACTAGTTCTTCGATAAATCGTTTATAAAATCATTAACAATTTTTTCTTGTTTTTCTTTGTCCAAATTACTTCTCAAAATTTTCTCCGCAGCTTGAACTGCAATTGAAGCAACTTCTTCTTTAAGATTATTAAAAGCTTCAGCATTTTTTCTTTCAATTTCTAATGATGCATCAACAATCATTTTTTTTGCTTCAACTTTGCTTTCTTCAAGAATTTGAGTTTTTAAACTCTCAGCATAATCTCTACCTTGAGCAATAATTTTCTGGGCTTCATTTTCAGCTTTTGATAAATTTAATTTATTTTGTTCAAGTAAAATTTCAGCTTCCTTTTTAGCGGTTTCTGCTTTTTCAACCGAATGCTTAATAAAATTTTCTCGTTCACTAAGTGAGTTTAAAATTGGCTTCCATGCCATTTTTTTAAGCACAAAAAGTAATAAAACAAAAGTAATAACCGTCCAAAAAATCAAACCTGGATTTACATCCAAGAGACTGCCTGAACTTTCACCGCCCGAATAAAGCAACATAATGAAAGCAGAAAATGCTATCATAGTAATTTTCCTCTATTAAATATTATTTCTACTTAAGAGCTAAAAGAATACAGACAACAAGTGCAAAAAGTGAAATACCTTCAATAAGAGCAGCAGCAATAATCATAGAAGTTCTAATATCTCCAGCAGCTTCTGGTTGACGACCGCTTGCTTCCATTGCAGCTGCAGCTAATTTTCCTATTCCTAATGCTCCGCCAAAAATTGTTAATCCGGCGCCAAATCCTGCAGCTAAATAAGCAAATTCCATATATTTCCTCCTAAATTTAAGTAATAATTAATGATCTTGATGAACTGCCATCCCAATAAATAGTGATGACAACATTGTAAAAATATACGCTTGAATTAATGCAACAAGAATTTCAAGCAGATATATAAATAATGCAAATGCTACCGAAACGGGAGCTACAAAAAATGTTTGCAAAATAAAAATCAATCCCAATAAAGCCATAATAACAATATGACCAGCAGTCATATTAGCAAACAGTCTAACTGCTAAAGCAAAAGGTTTAGTAAATAATCCTAAAATTTCCACAACGAACATAATTGGTAATAACCAGCCTGGTACACCTCCGGGAATTAATCCTTTAAAATATCTGAAAGCTCCATTTTTCATCATTCCGCCAGCTTGAATAACAATAAATGAAATAATTGCTAACGTGGCAGTTACCGATATATTGCTTGTTGCTGTAGAACCATATGGAATCAGTCCCAAAAAATTACAAAAAAGAATAAAGAAAAATACAGTCAACAGATATGGTAAAAACTTTTCATAACCTTTACCAATTGTTGGTTTTGCAATTTCATCTCTTACAAATAAAACAAGAACTTCCATAATATTAGTAAGTCCTTTTGGCAAAAGTGATTTTTTGTAAGATTTTGCAACAATATTAAAAATCAAAACTAAAAGTGCGAATGCAATCCACATAAAAACAATATGTTTGGTAATTGAAATATCAAAACCAAACAAGTTTAAATGAGGTAGTTGAATAGAAAAAAAAGGTTCAAAATCTAACGTATTACTATCCATAATGTGATGCATAATCCAGCCGGTTCCACTTTCGCTCTGAGAACTTGAGGCTGTATTCAGACTATCAGTAACGGTTTTAATTTCTTCGGAATACATCAAATTTTGCTATTTTCTTTATATTTAATGTAAAAAAACACTTCTAATATTAACGAAATAAAGTAAAATAAAAAGAATATAAATATAAACGCATATTCATCAATATTCAAGAATTTTATTATGAGTAAAAATATGATAAGTAATCCAAACAATCTAATTCCTAATCCGCCCAGATTATAAATCATAAATGAAGAACCGCCTTTTTTGTATGAAATTTGAAATAATTTTACGGCTGCAAATGCATTTATTAAGTTAATAATTCCAGCTAAAACTGCTGAAAAAAGAAAAGTAGGAGAGATGATTTGGGTAAAATAAAGAATTGCAATTATTAGAAATGTACTTAAATATAAATAAACAATTTGTTTATAAAAACTTTTCACTTTTTCTTTTTGTTTAATTTAATTGTGGATTTAATAACATTATAAATTCCAACAAATCCGCCAAAAAAACTGAAAACGATTGTTAAAATTGGCTCAATCTGAAGTATTGAATCAAGCCATCTGCCTAAAAAGAACATTAAAATAATAGACGCAGCTAATTGTGTTCCTAAACCTAAATAAGGTCCAACTTCTTTATAGGATTTTATTAATTTATTATTTTGTTCCACTTTGTGAAAACGAATTATCTGTTGGTGATTGTGTCATTGAACTTTTTCCATCAAATTTTGCACCTTCAATAACAACTAAAATTTTTGTAATTATATCACCTTTAATTATTGATGTAGCTTCAAGTGTGAGTTTTTCTTCAATTTTTAAAATTCCTTCAACTTTTCCGCTTGCTGTCATATTTTTTGCAGAAACATGTCCCTTTATTTCTGCTGCTGATCCAAGAGTAAGATTTCCTTTTACAATTACATCTCCGTTAATTTTCCCATCGATTCTAACATTGCCATTGCTAGTAATTTTTCCCTCAATATTTACTCCGTCACTTAGAATACTTACATCTTCGGAATATCCGTTCTCTTTTTTCGACATATTTTTAGATCCTATCATTTGATAAAAAATTCCTTTGGATTAACT
>JBGSKB010000518.1:0-3296 GCA_041741395.1 Melioribacteraceae bacterium | reverse complement strand
TGGAATTTTCAGTTTCTATTGTTAAATTGTTAAAATCCAGTGATACATCAATTTTGTCGTTATCTTTTGTAAATTTAAAGGCATTAGATAATAGATTGTAAATAATTTTATCAAGTTTATCCGAATCGAACCAAATTTCTTGTTCAGTTTTTGAACAATTAAAAGTTAGGTTTATATTTCTTTGAAGCGCATCTTGATTAAAAGTGTCCACAATTTCTTTAATAAAAGAAACAATATTATTTTTTGAAAGAAATAATTCTAATTTTGAAGCCTCAATTTTCCTGAAATCCATTAACTGATTTATCATTCTCAATAAACGATTTGCATTCCTTTTTATCAAATTAAGTTGAACAAGATGAGTTTCATCTTTAACATCATGTAACAACCTTTCAATAGGACCTTTAATTAAGGTTAATGGTGTTCTAAATTCATGAGAAACATTTGCAAAGAATCTCATTTTCAGTAAATCCATTTCGCGTAACTTTTGAATTTCAAGTTCTTCTAGTTCGAATTTTCTCTTAATATTTGCTTCATGCAGAGTAAATTTTTTAAAGAGATAAAGAAGGAATATAATAAATGAAAAATAAAATGTATATGCCCAATAAGTTTTCCAGAATGGTGGATTAATAATAATCTTTAAAGATTTTCCATCTAGATTCCAAATATTATCATTATTAGAAGCCTGTATAATAAAAATATATTCACCTGGATCCAAGTTTGTGTAAGTAACCTCTCTTTTAATGCTTGAAGGAGACCAATTATTATCAAACCCTTCTAACTTAAATCTATATTGATTTTTTTCTAAATTAAGATAATTTAAAGTGACAAATTCAAATGTTAATTCATTTTGATTATAATTAAGAATTATCTCATCACAATAAATAATTTGTTTTGGGAGCTGAAACTCATTTTCCACATTATTTTTACCAATTCGAACATTATTATTGAATAATTTAAAATTTGTGATATAAATAGGTGGTTTGTAATTATTTTGTTTTATACTATCCGGATAAAAACTTGTTAGTCCGTCTTTTCCTCCCAAAAATATTTCTCCGTCTTTGTTAATATAAGATGTAAATTTGCTAAATTCATTTGTTGCAAGTCCGTCTTGAACTGAAAAATTTTTAAATGTTCCATTTTCGCGAGAATATTTTGACAAACCATTTGGTGTACTTATCCAAATATCATTATTATTGTCCTCAATAATATCTGAAATTAAACTGCTAGGCAATCCATCATTAGTATAGTATTTTTTAATTGTACCAGATTTAGGATTGAGTTGATTTAAACCGTCAGCAGTTCCAATCCATACAAAATTTTTTGAATCAACAAATACAACATTTGCTAATTTACTACTTAAATTTATTCTCTCGTTATTATTTGCTTTAATATTTTCTATTTTACCCTTAGATGTAATTTTGGATACACCTTCTACTGAACCTACCCAAATATTATCATTATCGTCACAATGAGCAGTATAGGTGTAGTCATTTAGAATACTATTTGATGGGTTTTGATAATCAGTTTTAAAGTGAGTGAATATTCCTGTTTTAGGATTAAACTTATCTACACCTCTTCCGTGAAGTGCAATCCAAAGATTACCCTTACTATCTTCAGATATATACCTTACATCGTTTCCAGCAATTGAATGAGCATCTACGTCTATATGTTGATAAGAGGTAAATGTACCTGATAATTTATTATATCGCTTTAAACCGTCTAAATATTTTCCAACCCAAATAGTACCATCTTTACTTTCAAAAATGTATATAACCGGTCCATGACCTAATCCTGTTGATTTGTCGCCTTTAATATGAATTTTTGGTTTTATATTTTCAATATCCAGTATATCAATTCCACCTTGTTCATAACCTACCCAAATATTGTTCTTAGAGTCAACTAATAAAGATTTTATTAAATTATAAGTCAAATCAAATTTTGAATTAGGTTTTTTATACCAATTTCTATACGGATTATTAAGATTAACATAATTCAATTCACCAAATTTACTTGTAATCCACAAATTGCCTTGAAAATCTTGCATAATACTAGATAATAAGTTTGAAGAAATACTGTAAGGATTGAAATCATCTTCAATGAAAACATATTGTTTTTTGTTTTCAAGAAGTATTAAGCCTTTTTCTTCTGAACTATACCAAAATCTATTTTTGTTATCCTTGAATATAAAATTAATAAATTGGCTTTTTTCAGAATTATATTGGAGAGTAATAAATGTACTTTTATTAAAAATCCATATACCTTTTCCCCATGTACTTATCCAAATATTATCATTATCATTGACTAATGAATTTATATTGAAATACACTCTTTCTTGTTCAGTTACTTCAAATAACTTGAAATTTTTAATTTCCATTGTAGAAGTATTAATTGAACTCATTCTGCCATTAGAATAAGCAATCCAAAGTGTATCGTTTTCAATTAAAAATTCGTTAATATCATATGGATAGAAAGGTATGTCATAATATGGGATAATTTTATTAAACTTATTGATTTTAGGATCATATATATATAATCCCATTGAAGATGCTATCCAAATTTTATGATATTTATCTTCAATTAATGCATTTATACTTGAATTTGAAAAGTTTTCAAATGAATAAAAATTATTTTTATCCTTGTTGTAGAGACTTAATCCTCCATTGTATGTTCCGATCCACAAAGAACCACGACTATCAGAAATCAGGCAATTTATTATATTGCTTCTTAAACTTGAAGAATCTTGTGGGTTTTTTCTAAAAATTTCGAATTTATAACCATCAAATCTATTTAAACCGTCCCCGGTGCCAATCCAAATAAAACCTTCTTTATCTTGAACAATGCAATTCTGTGCATTTGAAGATAATCCTTTTGATGTTGAATATTTTGTGAATTTAATATTACTACTAAATGACTGAGAAAAATGATCAAAAGTGAATAAAAATATTATCCAGCCAATATTAATAATTAACGATTTATACTTTAATTCGAATTTCATTTCAAAATTTTATTAACAACTGTTAGTAAAAAGTTATTTAATAATATAAATCTAAGTTTAGTTAACAAATATTCTAAAATTTTACTAAAACAAATAATATTTGCATAATTGAACAAAAATGGAACAAAAATTAAAAAAAATGGAACATTAGTAAAACAACTTATTCAGTGGTTAGGTTTATTTTAGAATATAAGAACATTCTGAATAATGTGGTTAATAGTTTTAATTATCTAGATCATATATATAGTTTTTTGTTATAAAATAAAATAAATAAAACTAATTAATATGAATTAAACTAAAT
>JBGSKB010000517.1:0-2604 GCA_041741395.1 Melioribacteraceae bacterium | reverse complement strand
GATAAATATAATTTTTTCGGTGTTGGATATAAATTAGATTCTATAGTAAAAGCTAATTCATAACTAATTAATGCTCCCATACTATGACCAAAAAAAATATATGGTAAATCCATAAATTCTTTTAATGCCTCAAATATTTGGTTTACAACAATATTTGTATCAGAAATTAAATTTTCAGCAATTCTGGTTCCCCTACCCGGAAATTCTACTAAGCAAACTTCAATTTCTTGAGGAAGTGAATCGACAAGAAATTTATAAGTCACCAATGCAGAGCTACCGGCATAAGGAAAACAAAACAATCTAAGTTTTGCATTCCCTCTAATTTTTGGTCGCAAAATCCATTTATTCATTATAACTTATAATTACTCGGTCTTATCAGAATTTTTTTCTAATTCTTCCATTTTCTTTCTTAAACTTAGAGGTCTCATATCTGTCCAGACAACTTTTATGTGATCCAAACATTCTTGTTTAGTACCCATTTTCCCTTCGTCTCGCCAACCTAAAGCATTTTCTCTATCAGCTGGCCAAATAGAATATTGTTCTTCATGATTTAGAACAACTTTCCAAACTTGTTTATCGTCATTTTCATCCCAACTCATATTTTCTCCTTTTTATTTTTTTATTCTTTGTTTTAAGTATTCCATTATTGTTAAATTTAAACGAACTTCCTCAATTCCTAAATTTTTTGTTTCAATTTTTTTTAATTCTGCAGCTTTATTTGAATCAGAATCATCAATTTGTAAAAAGTCTCTGATACTTTTATTTTGAATAATAAAAATAGATACAAGTATAATTGCTAAACCGCTAAATAAATAAATTACTGGAATATTTTTATTTGTAATATCTGCAACATAACCAGCCAATCCCATACCTATTGGTATTAAAGCACCTGAAATAGTACCGACAAATCCAAAAACCCTGCCTCTAATTTTTGTATCCGTAGTAATCTGTAAAATTGTTTGAATATGTACGATAATAAAACCGCCAACAAATCCGGAGAGAAATAAGATCACAATTGTTGAAAATAATGAACCAAACAATCCAAGCAAAATATAAAACAAACCATCAATAAAAATAAAAAATCCAATAAGAATAAACTTTAATTTTGGTTTTAATTTAACCAATCCGGAAACTAAATAACCTACTAAAGAACCAACAGCACTTATTGCAAGTAAATAACCAAACCAACTTTCATCAACATGTAAAGTAGAATCAATATAAAACGGTAAAAGAAGAGCAATTGGAACAGAAAAAAAGTTAGTAAGTACAGATGTTAGCACCAAATTTCTTAATCCAGCTCTTTCCCAAATATACTTGAAACCTTCAATTGTATCTTTTTTATATGTGCGAAATTGTTCTTTAACAGATTTTGCTTTTTTCGGAATAACTTGAGGTATATTTATAAATAATTCACTAATTGCAGAAAACAAAAATGTGATACCATTAATTAGAGCTAGTAACGGAGCACCAAGTAAAACATACAAAATTCCACCAAGTCCAAGTCCAAGTATTGTAACAATTTGCTGAGATCCTTGAGACCAAGAATTTGCACTTGCCAATTTATCTTTATGAACGATATCCGGAATTGCTGCCGAAATAGCCGGACCAAAGTAAGATCCGATTATACTTGTTATTACCGTTACAAACATTAAATAAATGACAACAAGTGAAGTTGACTCTGCCTTAAAGTAAAATAAAAAAGCTAATACTAACATTAAAATACCATTTATTAAATCACTGAATATAATAATATTTTTACGTGAATGTCTATCAGCAAATGTACCTCCTATTATTGAAAAAACAATTGCGGGTAATCCTCCAATAAATCCCATAATTCCCAATAAACTTGCTGAATCAGTTGACTCTTTTATCCAAATTATCATTGCAATTAAATAAACTTGTGAACCAATTCTACTGACAAATTGACCTTGCCATAATAGAAAATAATTTCTGTTAAAAAGTTTATTTGATTTTTTTTTTGTAGTATTCATTAATTCAAATTTCTATAATTCATAACCAAATTCAGAAAAAGTGAAACCCCATTCCTTTATTATTTTTTCTTTAACATAAGGATCTAATTCTTTGAAACTATTTTTCTTGTATTCGCTAATAGTACTTAAATAATCTTTTAACTTTGGTTCAATTTTTTCAAAATCTTTTAATGAAAATTTTTGATAGATTTTCCTAATAGTCTCGATTTTATTATTTTCAAAATCTTCAAAATGAATTTCAATTAAATTATTTGGTTTAATTAAATGCTTATTGTTTATAAATGAGCGGTACATTGTACTATAATTATCTAAAATAAAATTATCCCAATTAGAAATTTTAAAATTCTGAACTATTGTGGTCGGCAGCATCTTATCATATAATTTTTTTGTTGAACTATAAATTGTATATGGATTTCTAATAATATGTATAAATTTTGCATTTGGAAACATTTCAGTTAATATTTTAATTCTACCAGTATGAATTGGAGATTTTAGCACTAAGGTTTTGTTATACCTAAAAGTCAATTTTTTCAAAAACCAGATCATTGCACTTTTCCACTTTTCTAAATCTATTTTATCAGCATTTTCAAATGTATGAAACTTTGTATAAAAA
>JBGSKB010000516.1:0-5599 GCA_041741395.1 Melioribacteraceae bacterium | reverse complement strand
CTTCGAAAAGTATGTTATTAGATAATTATGTTATTGAAGATTCAGGCTATCAAACATCTAACTCAATTAAGGCAAAAATCAATTCTTGGAGAGCATTAAAAAAAATTGATATTATTTTTATTGATTATCTAACACTAATTTCAACAAAAAATAAGTATCAAAGATTTGACTTGGAAATTGCAGATCTTACGGGAGACTTAAGAACATTTGCAAAACAGACCAGAATACCTATTGTAATATTATCTCAACTAAATCGACAAGTTGAACAAAGATCAAAAAACAAACCTATGTTATCAGATCTAAGAGAATCTGGATCAATTGAACAAGATGCTAAAACAGTTTTATTTTTATATAGGCCTTCAATTTATGGTATTAATCCTTTTGATAACGGAAAACAATTTATTGATACTGAGGGCAATTTAATTAGCGATAATGAATACTTAGAGGTTATGATTAGTAAGGCACGTAATGGTCAAATTGGCACAGTTCCTTTAAGGTATATACCGGAATATCATAAATTTATTTCTGCTTTTAGTAAAAACAACAAAATCAGTATTGGTAAAAATCCAAAAGATAATTGGTATGAAAGGCAAGATGAGGAATTGCCGATTTAAACGCTTTTAAATGCGATTTAAAGAGAGTTTGTTTTTTATAATACAAAACCATTAATGGACTGAGAAGATTAATTTAAACCTTGTTTCTGATTGAAATTAAGGCATATGCTAAAAGCAATTCAAAAGAAAAATTTAATCTGTGTTATGGAAAAGATTATTTTGATTAAATATCAAGATTTTCAAATGGTAGGTTAAAACAACGACAGAACAACGAAAAAACAACATAAAAACAACTGAAGATTACATCAAGATTATATCAAGTTTTATTCGATACAATAACAAGATTAGGACAATGAATAATTAGAGAATAGCAGTAGGTAAAACTCACATTAACTGACATTTAGTGAACAAAAACTATACAAAACTTTACTTTTAAATGCAGAAACTCTAAAATAAACTTAACAAAACTTAACTTTTCGCGCATAAATAGCACACTTAAATAAGAGAAAAAGGGTAAATTTGAGCTAAAAAGGGCATAAATATTATGATTAGGTGTTCTAAAGGGATAAGTTTTTCAAAATTTGCTCGAAATTTACTCGAAAATTGCTGTAAAAAGTAACTGAATCTAACTATAAAGTAACAAAAAAATAACGTATTGTTGTTGGTTTATTTTAATCAGATTGTATTAAAAAAGCTCATTCAGAGCTAAAAAAGACTTTATTACTGTTTGTTACTTTTTGAAAAAAAAATCAAGTTTTCAAAATTGCCCGAGAATTACCCGAAAAAATTACACGATTTTTACACGAAAAAAGTATTGAATATTAATCAATTTTAGTCAAAATGTTTAAAAGACATCATAATTGACCTAAAAACTTCATATGCAAATAAGCTCATGAAACTGTAAACATTTCAATGAAGGTTATTTGCGAAGAAAAAATTAATTGACAAAGTGTGAAGTTAAGAAAGGCAAGTTTACATAAAATCATTTTATGTAAAGCAGTTTAAGCAACCAATTTTGCATAAAAAAACGTGCTTTTTTGCCTTAAAAGCAAATGTTAAAGCGGAAAAATAGCAGAGCCAAACTTTAATCTGTAAAAATAAACGATTAATGTAAAAGGACTTGATTTTATAAATATTATAAAAAAGAGTTATGCCACGCAACTCATTCGAAATAGTATATTTTGCTTGACAATAAGCGTTACAAAATCTTATTTTATAAAGTATAAAATAAGTATTTATTAGAAATACTTGGATAAATTAGACTATTAGTTGTTATCTTTTTAATTATTATAGTCTAATGGATTTTCAATTTACTATCTAAAATAAAAATTTCTCTCATTGATAATAACACTCTAATGAACTATGTTAGTGATATGGCGAAGCATTAGAATATAATCTTTCCTTAAAATATAATATTTATGCTAAAAAAAAGACTTACTATTTATAAAAAATTAGAAGAGAAACAAAAATCAAAATTACTTGTTTATATTACAAGCGATAGAAGAGGATTAGAAACCAGAATTGCTCAAGATATACTTTCTCCTTTGACTAACCATTTGGATTCAATAGGTGATGTTGATAAAATCACTTTATTTCTATATACACGAGGTGGAGATACTATAGCTGCTTGGACATTAGTTAATCTAATTAGAAATTTTTGTAAAGAATTTGAAATTATTATACCATTTCATTGTCATAGTGCTGGAACTTTAATTTCTTTAGGTGCAAACCAAATAATTATGACGAAGCAAGCAACACTTGGACCTATCGATCCAAGTGTTAATGGACCTCTGAATCCTGAAATTCCAGGTTTAGGTCCTGGAAATCAGAAAGTCCCAGTCAGTGTTGAATTTGTTAATGCATACATTGAAATGGCTAAAAGGGAATTAAATATTCGTGATGAAAAAGAATTAACTAAAATATTCCTTAGCCTCTCTGAGAAAATTCATCCTTTGGCTCTAGGGCAAGTTTATCGATCAAATTCTCAAATAAAAATGTTAGCTAAAAACCTTTTAGAATCGCAAAAATTAACAAAAGATAAAAAAGAGAACATAATAAATTTTTTATGTTCTGAATCAGGTAGTCATGATTATACAATTCATAGGGATGAAGCTCAGAGATTAGGGTTAAAGATTGAAAAACCCGATGATGAATTATATGATTTAATTAAACAAATTTACCAAGATATTGAAAATGAATTACAATTAACAAAACCTTACGATCCTAAAGTTTTAATCGGAACTTCCGATAATTATAATTATAAATGGAGACGAGCATTATTGGAAAGCATTGCGTGGGGATGCGATGTTTATATTAGTGAAGGTGTTTTAGAAAAACAAGTTTTACCCGCACCAGCTCCAAATCCACCAAGAATAATAATACAGGATAATAGAAAAAAGGAAGGATGGGAACATGAAAGACCATCAAGAAAATAATAATATTGAAACAAATTCAGTAATTTCAGAGTCTGGTTATTCTGCAAAGATATATGAAGGGACAGCAATGGAAGGAAATTTCTACGATTCTTCAGTTTTCAAATATAGTATAGCAGAATTAAACAAAGATCATGATTTAGTAATTGATGATTTTGAATTGTTACCAATTATTGAAACTGAAAATTTTGTTGATTTTTGATTTTATCTTAATGCCTTATTTTTCTTTTATTCTACAAAATAGATTTCTTAATTAATCAATTTTATTATAAAAATTCTTCCTTAATTTGTAAAATACCTGCAATTATTTCTAAATGATAAATTCCTCATTTTCAATTCTTCAAAAAAACTATTCGAAATAACTTTCCTTTATAAGTCAATAATAAATCATTCTCAAACTATTTCAGATCGCTAAAACCCTTGCCAGAATTGACGTTTAGCAATTTTGTTCTTGACAAATTAAAATTATGTGTTATTTTAGTATATGTAATTAAAATTGAAATCATCACAAAATAAGTTTGAATTTGTAAAAGCTCAGTTAGTTTTTTAGGTGTGATGACCTTCAATTTTACTAATTGGGCTTTTTCGTTTTTACCAAGTTCTTTAATTGCTGAGTTAATCAAAAGTCAGTTTGACTGATTGGTTACTTTTCTGGTTACTAATTTCTAATTTTCAGTAACTACCAAGTAACTAATTGAGGTTTGAGAAAAGTCCTCTTTAAAACAAAAAAGCCGAAAACAAGTTGTAATCGGCTTTTAGTTGTAGCGGGACTAGGACTTGAACCTAGAACCTTCGGGTTATGAGCCCGACGAGCTACCAATTGCTCCATCCCGCGATCAAAATTTATTTTTAAGAACAAAATCTTTCGTAAAAGGATTACTAATTTAAACTCTTTTGTCTTTAAAAGCAAGTTACTTTTAATATTACTTTAATATCGCTAATTTTGAAGTGTTGTAAACAAGTAATATTATTGCATATGCTAACTTCATTAGAAATTAAAGATTACGCACTTATTGAAAAAATTCACGTCAATTTTGGCTGCGGATTAAATATAATTACCGGAGAAACCGGTGCGGGAAAATCAATTTTAATTGGTGCGCTAAGTTTACTTCTCGGTGAAAGAGCTTCAACGGAAACAGTTAGAAAAGGTGCGGAAAAATCTGTAATTGAAGGAATTTTTGAAATTGGAAATAATAAAAAAGTATTAAAATTATTGGAAGAAAATGAAATTGAAATAAATGATGAATTAATTTTAAGAAGAGAAATTTCCGTAAAAGGGTCAAATAGATGTTTTATTAACGATACTCCAGTTCAGCTTGCGTTTATAAAGCAAATTGGAAATTTATTAATTGATCTTCACGGTCAGCATGATCATCAATCGCTTTTAAGAAATGAAACTCATATTGATTTTCTTGATGAATTTTGCGATTTGGAAAATGATCTTATTGAATTTTCACATCAAAAAAAACAACTTGGTGAAATATTATCCAAAATAAATTCTCTTAAATCAAATGAAAAAAATCTAAAAGAAAAAGCCGAACTTTATCAATTTCAGTTAAGGGAAATTAATGCAGTTTCGCCAATTGAAAATGAAGATGTAAGTATTGAAAAAGAATTGTTAATTCTTGAAAATTCGGAAAAACTTTTTGAAACATCTTCTCAAATTTATTCTTCTTTATACGATGAAGAAAATTCCGTTTATGAAATTCTTACGGATATCAGAAATAAAATTGAAGATTTAAAAAATATTGATGAAAGTTTTATTCCAAAATTTGATGACACAATTTCCGCTTTGGAATTGCTAAAAGATATTGCACATTTCACAAGAAATTACAAAGACAAAATTGATATTGATCCCGAAAAAATTGAAGAATTACGCAGCAGAGCCGGAGCAATTCATTTACTGAAAAAAAAATATGGCGGAACTTTAGAAAACGTTTTAATTCACAAAACAAAAATTGAAGAAGAATTAAATATTGCCGAAAATTTTTCGGAAAGAATTGAAAATATATCGAAAGAAGTAAATGAAATTAGAGAAAAAATTAAGAAAAGTGCGTTAATCATTAGCGAAAAAAGAAAAAAAGAATCCGGAAAAATTGAAAAAGAAATTATAAAAATGTTGAGTTTTCTTGGAATAAATGACTCAAAATTTAAAATTGATTTTAATTATGATAAAAATGTTTCTTCTGAAAATTTTATAAACCTAAATTCTCATAAAGTAAATCTTCAGAATAACGGAATTGATATTGTTGAATTTTATATTTCCACAAATTTGGGTGAAGATTTAAAACCGCTTTCCAAAATTGCATCTGGCGGAGAAATTTCTCGCGTAATGCTTGCAATAAAAAGTGTTCTGGCAAATACTGAAAAATTACCTCTTTTAATTTTTGATGAAATCGATACAGGAGTTAGCGGAAGAATTGCTCAAAAAGTTGGAAAAGTTTTAAGCGAATTATCGCAGTCACATCAAATAATTTCAATTACACATCTACCGCAAATTGCTGCATTTGCAAATCACCATTTTTCTGTAGAAAAAGAAGTAAAAGGTGAAAGAGTAATAAGTAAATTAATTGCACTTGATACTGAAAATAGAATTACAGAAATTGCCAAACT
>JBGSKB010000515.1:0-6345 GCA_041741395.1 Melioribacteraceae bacterium | reverse complement strand
TCATGACATTATATTTTGGTGATAATCCTCTAATAGTAACCTTTTGTCCTTCACCACCGCTACGAACAATGGAAATTCCAGGGAGACGCGCAACAGATTCGGCAGCATTAATATCTGGAATATCTTGAATACGATCAGCAGATACAACATTTTTAATTGTGTTTGACGACAATTGTTGGTTGATTGCTTCAATTTGACCGACAGCCTGAGCTGATACAAGTATTTCTTCACTTTCAACGGCAACGTATTCAAGTTCAACATTTATTTCAACTGTTAAACCAGATTTTACAGATACCGGAAAGTTCTTTTCTTTGTACCCAATATATTTAACTATCATTTTATAATCACCGGGAGGCAATTGACGAATAATATATTCACCATCTAAAGTTGATGCAGCCCCAAAACTAGTACCGTCAAGAAAAACATTCGCACCAGGTAAAGGATCTCCAGATGCATGGTCAGAAATAACTCCTAAAATATTTCCAGATTTTTGGGCAAGAATGAAGTTGGAACTTATAATGAACAAAAAATAAAATGCAAAATTGTTCAATAAACTTAGCTTTCTGCTTTTAATATTGTTTGATTGCATAACTTAAATTCCATGTTTTTGAAAAATTATTATTACACATTATTTATAGTTAATGAAGCGTTCTAATAAATAAATTTATTAGATAGATATTTAACACTTTTGGGACTTACTTTTCAAATAATCAAATAATAAACTTTTAGAAAAAGAAAAAAGATAATGTTTTATTTTACAGAATTTTGCGCAGTTTAGAATACCAAATAAATATACTATAACGCTTTAACTTAAAAAACATTACATTCAATATTTGCTTATATAAAATTTTTACAAATACTACTAAAACGCTTTAGTTAATTACCAATTTTTATTTTTAAAATCAAGTATTTTTTTCAGCATACTTTTTTTTCTTATTTTTTTTGTATAAAGATTACTTTTTATGAAAATGAGATATGGCTATTTCTAATTAGTTTACTAAAGTGGATATCCAATATATTAAAATTATTTTAGATGAAATTTGTCTTTTTTTGATCTATTACTCCCAAATCTGCTTTATTTTTCAGAATAAAAACTTTTATAATAATAAACCATTTGAAAGTTGAACCAGATATTTATGACGAGTGGAATTTGAAAATAAACAAAAAGAAATTGGTTAAAAGTTAAATGAATAATTTTTGACTTTTGATTCAAAAGAAAAATTTATATAAATCTAAATAAAAGTGGAGTATGTAATAAAAAATCTCCCTAACTTAATAGGGAGATTAAATTGAATGAAAATTATTTACTTAAGTAAAATCATTTTTTGAGTACTTATAAAATCACCAGCACTTAACGTATAGAAATAAATACCACTCGATAATTTAGATGCATCATAATTAACAGAATGATAACCAGCTATCATTTCTTGATTAACCAATGTTGCAACTTGCTGTCCAATCGTGTTAAATACTACCAATTTTACATTAGCCTTTTTTGGCAATGCATAATTAATCATTGTAGTTGGATTAAATGGATTAGGATAATTTTGCGAAACTGCAAATTCGGTTGGTAATAAATTTACATCATCAACACCAACTAAATCTGAACCATCATAAGGTACAGTATTGGTTTTTCCAGTCATATTGTTTGTTGGAATATATTGTAATTTATTTCCAGCTAAAAATTTAGCAGTGCCCAAATATTTTGGAGTATTCCATAAAGCGTCTAATAATTTTGCAGCCCATGTTAATGATGCTACTCTTGCTTTTGTTTCATCATTATCATGTTGATTTATAGCAAATCCAAATATGTTGTCAACAGCAGGTGTGATTTTTTCAGAACCAGTACCGCTTACAATTCCGGTCCATTTTATTGCCATTTCAAGAACATATCCGTTTGCGGTAAGTTTTCTGAAGTATTGTTTGTTTTCTGCAGCGAGTGGTCCAAGATTATCAAATTGTACTGCATCTCCCTCACCTTGGCCTAAAGCTGTTAAACGAGTTTCCCAATTAGAATTTACTGTACTATCTGTTGGTTGTGGATCAAATTTTAATTCAATTTCATCTTCTTCCCAAACATTAGCTGCATCTCCAGAAACTTGATCATCAATAACTTCTTCATAAATGTAAAACCAATCATCATCCCATGCACTCCATAATTTAACTGAAAGATCTGCATCATCTGTTGGAGCTCCATTATCACTATGTGCAAAAGATCTTAATTGTAAATATCCATCATCAGGGCCTGTTAAACCATCAAAAAATGCATCTTTTTCTCCATCTACAATAATAAGTGGAGGAGTTGGATTTTCCCATTCAGCTTTTTTATCTGGAAACCAATTTAGATCACCAATCGGTAAACCATCTGTACTAGCTGTATATAATGTAGAAGAAGTTGGATAGCCGCAGTCTAAAGTATCTCTATGATATATTGTTGTTCTTCTATCAAAGTCTTGGAAAGCTGTTCCGCCACTAGAACTTTCACCAGCACCTTCTGGACCAGGTGATAAATTCCAATAGACCATACCAGCCATAGGTGCCGGGACATTATTAAAGTCTACCATATCATTCAAATATACAAAAGCTGCTTGTTCATTAACATTAACAGTAATGTATCTAGTCATTGGATCCGGAATCTTCAAAGATGGATTATTAGCAACCGTTCTTATTTGTTCCCATGTATTTAATATTTCAGAAGTAAAATGCCAATAGTTATTCTGAATATCAAAATTTGTTGCATAAGCTGTATCTTCATGCTGGCTATAAATAAGTGTCATATTTACTTTATCAACAATTTGATCGCTAAATGATTCACCATTTTCCTTAAAGTCTGATTGTCTTTTTGAAGATGTATCAGCTCCAAAAGTCATAGGATCAATAAATAAATTATTTTTAATTTTTACATTGTCACCAATTAAGCCAAGAGCTAAAGTACCATATCTTCCACCATTTGTAACAATTGTATTATGTTCAAAAATAAAATTATTCAGTCTTGCTGTACTAGCAATATGTCTAAACACTCTATCATTAGTATTTATGAAGGAATTATTTACCATTTTTACAGTATCACACGAAACGTTTCTAATATCAAGAGCTCTACCATTACTAATACTTTGCCAAGGTGCACAACCGCTATTTGCAAAAATACAATCAGTAATTATTATTGAACGAATTCCACTTGCAGTTCTGAGATTAGCTTGATACGCATTTTCAAAAATACATCCTTTAACATTTAAGGTATAATCACCAGCAACCGTATAAGTAATTAATTCTCTTGGGGCTCCATATGTAAAACTTTTGTAATCTGGATCTAAATCAAAAATTCCATTAACAACAATATTCTTAAGAAAAACATTCCCTTGCGCTTCAATAAAATTTACAGGTATATTACTTCCGCCTTCTTCAACTGTTCCATAAATTATTGGAATTGGTCCTTCACCATCTTCAGCCTTTATTTTAACATCCCAACCAATATTTTTTATTACACCGTTAAAGAACCATACACCTCCTCTCTGCAGCACGTAAACCCTTTCCAAATCTGTTCTGCTACCATCAGTAAGTGTATCACCCATAATAATTTTGTTTATATATGTAGCTTCCGTTGGTGCTTGAAGATACATTTCGTGAGATTGAGCAAATATCATAACATTAATAAATGTCATGAATAAAACTGTAAATATTTTAATTTGTTTTTTCACATGAGCTCCTTGTTTTATGAATAAATAAGTTAGTTTTTTGATTATAAATTATAAGGTTACTCTTAACCAAAGATCAGCAGTTGAGCCGTATCTGTAACCAGAAATATTATTTCTTCTTTCAACTACTTTGTTTTCCAAAAAACTACCTTCTTCAATATCATTAATATTGTTTACATTTAATCCAATAGTAAACATCTCAGTAATTTTTTGTTTTAGTGATAAATCAATTCTACCAAAGGACTTTTGAATAATGTCCGAGTATCCGTCACCAGAATAAACGCTGTAATATTCATCTTGATAATAGTATGAAAGCCTTCCTGAAAATCCATAAATATCATAACCTAGCGATATATTACCGAATAATTCCGGTGAGTTTGAAGTTCTACTTTTTGAATCATAAATAACTACTTTTGTTCTTTTTGTTGGAAATGGAAAGCCCGGTAGTTGAACATAATAATCAACACTCTTAAATGCCGGAACATATGATTCTGTTTTAATTATAGAAACGTTATAACTTAAAACAATATTACTTAAAAGACCTGGTAAAAATCTAAAGTTAGCTTGGTGCTCAATTTCAAAGCCCCAAACCTTTGTAGATTTATCAATATTATATGGATAGCGAAGACTATAATCAGTTGTAAATGGCGGCACATCAGCTGGAAAAACAACACCTAAACTATCTGTTGTTTCCCTACTCTTAATTGGGAAAAACCAAATTTCACGAACTTCATTTTCAATTTTTTTATAAAAAGCAGATAATGATAATAAACCTATTTCATTTCCATAAAATTGAGTATTAACTTCAAAATTCCATGCAGATGCATTTTTTAATTCCGAATTACCCATAATAACATAAGGTCCATCATTATTAACTCTTCTTCTTCCGAAAACGTAATTAGGCAATCTTAAATTAAAGTTCGGTCTCGATATACCTTTATAAGCTGCAAATCTAACATTTATAAAATCTGTAGGTTTTAATATTAAATGAAAATTAGGAAGTACTGCTGTTTCTTGATGATATGATGTTGTATCTCGGAATATTGAGAATTCCGTAACTTCATCATTAGTGTAGAAGGCTTTGTATTTATTGTCATCATGTTCTAATCTAATGCCTGCTATAAAGGTAGCAAATGCTCCAATGTTCAAATTATTCATAATATAACCTGAAGCAATATTTTCGGTCAAATTATAATTTGTTCCGTCATCAGAATGATCAAAAACAAATTCATTTTTACCGGTTGTGGGATTATATCCATTAATATTTAAATCATACCAATCCCTTACTCTACCATCATCAATAATTGGATTTAACAAATACTTACTGTAAATATCTCTTGTTGAAGTATTAAGAAAATTGGTTAGTAAAATTAGATTGGATGCAATTTTCAATTCTTCATAACCATATTTTTCATAATCTTTTGGACTAACTGTACCATCAGCTAATCTTACATAATCATAAAAGCCATTTCCAATACCATTGTAGTAAAGTGCTTGTCTTAAAGTAGAATTTCTTCTGTGGTATTTTGATCTATATTTTGAACCAAATTTAAGTTCACCTGCAAAACCAAATAAGTTATATGGTTTTTTGATATCAAGAAAAAATGTTTTTTCGAAATCCAGATTTGATACTTTTCTTGTTTCAGTACGGTTAAAATATGCAACATCAAAATTATTTAATGCATATGGAATAAAATCTTCATAAGAGGACGTTTGACGAAGATTTTCCGGGACTAAATTCATTCCAGAAATCACTTCGCCATTTACAGAGATTGAGGGTTCTGTAAAATGTAAAGAGAAATCATACGGTAATTCTGAATTGGATTCACTATGTGAAAAATTCCAGTTAAATTGCCAATCGGAAATATAATTTACACCATTTAGAGCAAAATTCTTAATTTCTGTTTGAATATCTTGCCCGGTAAAATTAAAATTTATTTCACTACTTGTAACTGGATAATTTCTATCAATAACTGAAAGTAATCTTTCAGTTTTGTTTAACTCAGCATTAACTTTTATTACACCATCATCTGGTGTTTTAAAATCTAGTAAAACTTTTCCTCCTTCTCTTTTTCTTATTTCAGGAGAATATTTTAGTCTAAAATCACTAATCTGATATTTACTTTCTGTCCTGGTCATCTGATCAATACCAACATCATACTGTTCACTACTTCTATTTCTTCTTTCTAAATTTGCGAAAAGTTGAACACCCAAAATGTTATCAAAAAACCTTTCTCCATATCTTCCAAGAAAATTATATTGTTCAGCAGTATTATCCATTGCACCATAAGAACCATATGCATCAATTTGAAGTTCTCTAATTCCCGGTGCAGTTTTGGTTACAAAATTGATATTACCGGCAATTGCTTCACCTTCCATATCTGAAGTTATTGCTTTAGATAAAACAATTCCAGATAAAGAACCTTGTGAAATTGTACTTAAATCGAGACCTCTCGAATCGGCATCTGTAGGTGCTAACTTTACTCCATCAACAGTCACAGTGGTTAGGTTTGCATCAAGACCTCTTAAAATAATTCTATTCGCTTCCCCTCCAGATCGTACAATAGATACTCCTGGAAGTCTTCCCAATGCTTCTGCAGCATTTGCATCCGGAAGTTCTTTTATTTTTTGTTCCGAGATAACATTCACA
>JBGSKB010000514.1:0-3638 GCA_041741395.1 Melioribacteraceae bacterium | reverse complement strand
GAAACAGAAATATAAAATGCTTGCAATGGTATTTTCATTAAGCTAAGTTTTATTATTAAAATTTTAAAAGTTTTTGAGGAATTTATGGATATTGAAAACAAAACAGTTTTAGTTTTAGGCGGCTGGGGATTAGTCGGAAATGCTGTAACAAGAAAATTAGTTGTAGAAAAACCAGCAAAAATTATTGTTACATCTTTAAAAAAAGAAGAAGCAGAATCACATGTTGTGAATTTAAAAAAAGAGTTTCCATTTTTACCGGATGGTTATTTTATTCCTTGGTGGGGAAATATTTTTGTAAGAAATGATTTTAAGGATACAGACCGCTTTGAAATATTAAATGATCCGGTTAGAAGAAAAATTTTAATGAAGGATATTATGGAAGAAATGACAGAAGATATACTTGAAGAATCTTCAATATATCAACTTCTAACACTTCACAAACCGGATATAATTATTGATAGTATAAATTCGGCAACCGGAATTGCGTATCAAGATTTATATACAACATATCACCGAATTAGCACAACCATACAAAGTAATCCATCTGCAGAAGCAATAATTGAGGAAACTGAGAAATTACTTTGCACTCAATATGTGCCGCAGTTAATCAGACATATTCAGATTTTGTATAATTCAATGAATAAAGTTCAGACAAAAATTTATGTTAAAATTGGTACAAGCGGAACCGGAGGAATGGGACTAAATATTCCGTATACTCACAGTGAGGAAAAGCCATCCCGAGTATTATTAAGTAAATCTTCTGTAGCCGGAGCTCATACTTTACTTCTATTTTTGATGGGAAGAACTCCCGGAGGTGCAATTACAAAAGAAATAAAACCAACCGGTGCAATTGCATGGAAAAGAATTGCATTTGATGAAATAAAGAAAAGAGGAAAATCAATTGAGTTAGTGGATGCATCTTTGGAAAATACTATAAGTCTTGAAAATGAATTGCAATTAAATTTAGATAATCCATTTAAGCTAACCGGAGAAAAATTAAAATCGGTATTTATTGATACCGGAGAAAACGGAACTTTTTCTCGCGGAGAATTTGAGGCAATTTCCGCACAGGGACAAATGGAATATGTAACTCCCGAAGAAATTGCAGAAGATGTAATTTTTGAAATTAAAGGTGGAAATACCGGACACGATATAATTAATGCTCTTGATAACGCAACTTTAGAACCAACTTACAGAGCCGGATATTTACAGCATGCTGCAGTTGAAAAATTGGAAGAGCTTGAAGAAATCCACAATGTAAAAAGTGTTGCATTTGAGTTATTGGGTCCGCCAAGATTATCTAAATTGCTTCACGAGTTGAATTTAATAAGATTGGTTTCTGGTAAAATGATAGAAATTCTGAATTTTTCTTCAAGTATTTTATCTGAAAAAATACTTGAACTTATCAAAACAAATGAAAAATTAAGAAGTGAAATTATTTCAATTGGAATTCCAATATTATTACCGGATGGGAAATCTCTTTTACGCGGAAATGAAATGAAAATTCCTCCGTTCAGAGGTGAAAATAAATTAAAAATTTCCGAAGAAAATATTGAATTGTGGGCAAATGACGGCTGGGTTGATTTACGAATTGAAAACATGGAAGTTTGGCAAAATAGAATAAAGGGAATAATGGATGAAGCTCAAGCTATTCCTTTTGATGATACAAGCTCGATGCATGTAAGAAATAAAAGATATTGGAACAATTTTGAACAAATCAATATTGGTAAAGTTGTAAGTTGGATTTTCATTCATGAGGAAAAAGGGAAGAGAATGAAATCGTAATTAAAGATTTGAAAAATGAGATACGAGATCTGAAATAAAAAATTAAACAAATATTTGCTGTCACAGGCCATTCTGTGACAGAATTAATATAAATTTACTATCATTTACAAACCTATTTATAATAATTACTTAGCTAAAATTATGCAGAATATTCAGCATATATTTGAAAAAAAGCAAATCAGAATAATTGTTACAGATTCTGGTTTAGGTGGTCTTTCCGTACAAGCTTTAATTGATAAAAAAATCAGATTTAATGGTGATAAAGAAATTGATTTAATTTATTTCAATTCATTTGCCGGTGGAAATTTCGGATACAATAGCTTAAAAAATAAAGATAACAAATTGAAAGTTTTTAATTCTGCTTTAACCGGAATGATAAAATTTAATCCGGATATAATTTTAATTGCTTGTAATACACTTTCAGTTCTGTATCATGAAACTGAAATTTCAAAAATAATTAAAATTCCGGTTATTGGAATTGTTGATAGCGGAATAGAAATGGTTTTGAATAAAATAGATACAGAATCTGAATTTAATATTATCATACTTGGAACTGATACAACAATAAAATCAAATCAGTATAAATTGAAGTTAGTTGAAAATGGAATTTCTGAGAAAACAATAATTAACCAAATATGCGAAAATTTAGAAAGTGAAATTCAAATTAATCCAAGCAGTGAAAAGGTTGAAAATTTAATTCGTAAATATTTGAATGAATCTTATCAAAAGATATTGAATCCCCAAAATCGTCAATTTATTTTATTAGCTTGTACTCATTATGGTTACAGTACAAAAATTTTTGAAAAAGTTTTAGCTGATTTATTTGGAAATAATTTCACAATTTTAAATCCTAATGAGAAAATGGCTGAAATTTTTGATGGAATGAAAAAAACAAATGGAATCAAACAAAATATTGTTAAAAATAGAATTCTTTCCCGTGTAAAAATTAGACAAGAACAAACAATTAACATAAATGAACTTTTAAAATCTGATTCGATTTATATTGTTGAGGCAATAAAAAATGCAGAATATATTCCTGATTTATTTTCGTTTGATGAAAATTCGATAAATCAGAAATAAGTTTTGAAAAAGAGCAAATTTAATTATTATAGTTTCTCTTATTCATAATCTTACTCTTACTCTTAATCTTAATCTATATTTTTTATTTCTAAAAATTAGGAGTAAGTTTTTTCCCTTTATGGAAATTATAAATAATCTGCGCTGCTTCTTTTGGATCATCAGTTATGTTGAATAAATCTAGATTATCTTTATTTATGTAACCAGCTTTCAACTGAAATTCTTTTACCCATTCGATCAATCCACCCCAAAATTCTTTTCCCATAAATATAATTGGAAATCTGGTAGTTTTTCGAGTTTGAATTAATGTCAGAACTTCAAAACTTTCATCAACAGTTCCAAAACCACCGGGCATTAAAACATAACCCTGAGCATATTTAAAAAACATTAATTTACGAACAAAAAAATAACGGAAATTTAATAGCTTATCTTGATCAATATATGGGTTTGCATATTGCTCAAAAGGCAATTCAATATTTATTCCGGTTGAACTTCCGCCAGCTTCTTTAGCTCCTTTATTTCCGGCTTCCATAATTCCGGGTCCGCCGCCTGTAATAATTCCAAATCCTTTTTTAACAATTTCTTTTGCAACTTCTTCGGCAAGTTTATAATATTTATCTTCAGGTTTTATTCTTGCAGAACCGAAAATTATTACACTCGGTTTTATTTTTCCCATTGTTTCAAAGCCTTCAACAAACTCTGACATAATTCTAAAAATTCGCCATAAATCTTCTTGAGAGTTTTGTAGTTGCTGTTCAATATTCGAGTGATTGTTG
>JBGSKB010000513.1:0-8608 GCA_041741395.1 Melioribacteraceae bacterium | reverse complement strand
TCTATTGCTTCACTTTTAGAAAAATTTCTATTTGGAAATTGATAAATAGTATAACCTTGAAAAGAGTAGCCAAGATTTTCACCAGATTCAATATTTTTAGTATTTTCATCCTCATACCATGTTAAAATAATTTCTCTATCCAACTCAATTTTATTTATTGAAAGCTGATCTTGCGGAACATTTGCTGATTGATAAAAATCATAGTTATAAAATTCTTGTGCTAATCCGTTATACGCTTTTAGAAGTTTTATTGCTTCAAATCTATCTATTGTTGGTTCACCACCGGCAGCAATTTCTGCAATAATTACTTCTTGTGTATCTCCAGAGTCCATCGTAAATGGACCACTGTTTAAAAGCATTCTTCTATCACCAGGAAAATATTCAATAATATCCTCATACCAACCAGATTTTGTAATTGGATCACCCGGGACAGAGAATTTTGTGATATTCTTGTTAACTGGATCTATAAAATTATTACCAAAAGCATCTATTCCTTGTTGAAAATAATACATTTGTAAAGTTCCAAGTTCATAATCACCTAAATTTGGATCATCAAAACCAGAATTATAATTTTTTAACAATCTTATAAAAGACGACATTGGTAAATTTTTATATCCATTTATAATTATTCCTTTAAACTTTCCAATATCATTAGAATTCCCTTTAACTAACGGACCTTGTAAAAATTTAAAACCAACCGCCGGAACAAATTCACCATAAACTCCATCTTCACTATCACCGTTATAAGCATAACCCAAACTTAAAGTTGTATCGCAACCAACAAAATCATCTCCTGCATCGCCAACATCAGGATCGCTCCATTGAGAAACGTACATTTCTGCAAATTTATTTTTGCTTTTATTTATTAAAATATATTTTTTAAATAGAATATTATTTACAACCTCAAAATTACTATATCCCCAAACGGTTACTTGAAGTTCAATCCTCATACTTGGTGAACCGTATAAAGATTTTGCTTTATCCGAATCCAAATCATTGGCAACATACCATAGTGTTTGAGAAGCTCCGGGAATTCCCGGAATATCAATTTCCGGATTGTAAATTCCATCATTATCCTCATCGTTAAAAGGAGCTCCGTCAATAGCTGGCCACTCATTCCAATCTTTTTCATACTGAAATCGAATTTCTTCTTCAGATTTATTTTCATCTAAAATTTCATTTTTTAAATCACTGGTTTTGTAATCCGGGCGAACTCTATAAACTCTAACTTTTTCATCATTTGGATCTTCTGCTTTTCCATTTTCTAAAATTTTCCCACCGTATAAACCTTGTGAATAAGTTGAACCGCCGACTAATATTTTTCCGTTAACTTTTCCTCCCCAAACTAATCCGGATGAAAAAACTACAGCTTTGTTGCTTCCAGATGGATAAATAAAACCAGAATTACCATTTGGATCAATATCAGCATTGCCATCATTGTATATAAATGTTGAAATGTTGTTAATATTAAATTTTGAATAATGTTCTTTAATATTCGTTTTTTTTAATTTTTTTGGTGTTTCATCGTTAGAACCAATAATCAACGTATAAGAAAAAATAAATAAGAAGGAATAAAGAAATGTTTTCGAGTTCATAATAAACCAGTTTATTAAGAAGAAGGATTTTATGAATTTAATTTAAATTCATATAGAAAGATATTCAATGCAAATATATAGTTGCAAATTAAAGTATTAAAATTTTACTTTAACAAAATCATTTTTTTAGAATGGGAAAAATTTCCAGCGCGCAATTGATAAACATAAACTCCGCTAGGCAGATTCCGGACATTGCCGGAATTCACGTCAAATTCTAATTCATAATTTCCCGGGGATTGTTTTTGGTTAACAAGTGTTGCAACTTCTTTTCCAAGAACATCATATATTACCAACCGTACAGACGGGATATATCCCGTCTGTACAAATGGGATTGAATATTTAATTGTTGTATTTGGATTAAACGGATTTGGATAATTTTGTTCTAAAATAAAATTAATATTTTGTGGTGTGTTATCAACGGATGTAATATTTGTAACAGTTTTAAAAATTAAATTATTCGGATCAAAAGCAATATTTGTGGGCATTCCATCAACATCAAAAGAAAATGTTTGATTTTGTAGATAATTAAATTCTGTAACCAGCGTATCTTTTGTATTTGTGCTGATTAAAAATTGAACAGGCATTGTAAAATAATTTGGATTAGAATTTGTTTCTTGCAAAAGTGTTAGTTGCACGTTGTATTTATTATTTTCTAAATAATTATAACTCCATTCCAAAGCATAATTTGGGAAGTTTTCACCAAAAATCCATTCGTCAAAAAAATAATCCAAATCAATTCCAGAAACTTCTTCGCAAACATTTTTAAAATCTTCAGTTTCTGCAACATTGTAAGAATAATTCGGATGAACTAGATAAGTTTGCAGTGATTTGAAGAAAAGTGAATTACCTAAAATTCCGCGAAGCATATGTAAAACTACACCTCCTTTTGCATAACTGCGAGAGCCATCAAAAATTTCTGAAATTGAACTTATATCTTGAACATAAATTGAACCTTGCGCATAAGTTGCCCAAAACATTATAGAATTGATTTCTGCATCATAACTTTCTTTTCCATATTTAGCCTCTAGCCAAAGTGCTTCTGAGTAAGTTGCAAAACCTTCATTAAGCCAAATGTTCTGCCAATTTTTGCATGTAATTTTATCGCCAAACCATTGATGTGCAAGCTCGTGAGATATAATTCCTTCACCAAAACTTCCCATTGAAGAAACTGTTTGATGTTCCATTCCACCGCCCCAGCCAAATTCTGCATGCCCATATTTTTCATTTATAAAAGGATACTCGCCAAATAAATTAGAAAAAACTTCTAACATTTCTGTCGTTTTATCTAAATCATATTTCCTTGCATCATCCAAATTTTCCGGATAATTGTAGTGAATAATCGGCATAAATTTATTTTCTTCATACTCAAACTGTTGTTCATAAATTGCATAATTCGTCATTGCCAGAGAAATTAAATAATGTGCAATCGGATAACTATTTTTCCATTTAAAAGTTTTTGTTCCGTTCCCATTAATTATTTCGGCAATTAATTTTCCATTAGAAACACTGTAAAAAAAATCATCCGCTGTAATCCAAACTTCAGAAGAATCTGCTTTATCTGCCGGAGTATCTTTACACGGAAACCAATCGCTTGCGCCGTATGGTTCGCTTAAAGTCCAAAGTGCGGGATTTCCATTATGTTCGCTGAATTCAAAACTTCCAAATCCGGAACTTCCGGGAATTCCATCATAAATAATTTGTACGGAAAATTCTTGATTCAAACTCAAACTTTTTCCTAAATCTATTTTAATTGTATTTGAATTATCATGAACAAAATTAACCGGATTTCCATCGACCGTTACATTATGCACATTCATTGTTTCTTGCAAATCGATAAAAATATTTGTCAAATTATCAAAATTACTTTTTGCATTTATTGTAACATTTCCGGAGAGATAATTTGGTGTATGGGTTATATCTAAAATTAATTTGTAAAAAGTTACATCAAAATTTTCATCACCATCATAATTAATATTAAGCAAATTATCATGTTTATTTAATTGCGATTTTATGCAGTAATCTATTGCCTGCTTTTGAGAAAATAAATTTGCAAATGTTGTGATAAATAAAATCAAAAATATTATTTTCATTTTTTTCTCGTCAAAAAAATCAAAGTTTTGTTTAACCAAAATTTAAAGTGTAATTTTGAAATACATACTATATAATTACAAAAAGTTTCTCAAGTTAAAAATAAGGTTTCTTTTAATGAGCAGACATACAAAAATTTTTATTGGATTAATTTTCGGGGCAGTTTTAGGAATTTTAAGTAATATTTACTTGGGCGAAACATCATTATTGAATTTTGTTCAAACATATTTTACAGATCCAGTTGGTAAAATATTTCTAAATATGTTAATAATGATGGTGATTCCATTGGTTTTTGCAAGTTTGTCATTGGGAGTTGCACAAATTGGCGATTTAAAAAATCTAGGAAGAATTGGATTAAAAACAATTATGTATTTTTTGATTGTTACAACTTTGGCGGTAACAATTGGACTAACTTTAGTAAATACAATAAAACCCGGAAATTATTTGTCGGATGAAATAAAAACAAAATTGTTAACTTCTTACCAAAGTGAAGCAAGTGAGATTAAGGAAAAATCAGAAAATATAGAATTTGGAATTCAAACATTTGTAAACATTGTTCCATGAAATCCCATTGCATCAATAGCAAAACCTAATCCGGAAATGCTATCTTTAATTTTTTTCTCAATAATTGTTGGCATTTCATTAACAATGATAGGAAAAGATAAAGCTCAACCGGTAATTAATCTTTTGGAAGGAATAAACGAAATAACTATTGTTGTAATAAATTTAGCAATGAAGCTGGCACCTTACGGAGTTTTTGCATTAATTTTCAGTACAACTTCACGTTTTGGTTTTGAACTTTTGGTGGCTTTAAGTATGTACGTAATTACAGTTCTTCTGGGATTAACAATACATCAACTAGTTTCATTTCCTATTTTAATAAAAGTTTTTGCAAAATATAATCCGATTTTATTTTTTAAGAAAATTGAAACTGTAATGTTAACTGCATTTTCAACAAGTTCAAGCAGTGCAACTTTGCCAACAACAATTTCTGTATCAAAAGATAATTTGGGAATTCCATCTCACATAACTGGATTTGTTCTTCCTTTAGGCGCAACGATGAATATGAACGGAACTGCTTTGTTTGAAGGAGTAACAGTTTTATTTCTTGCTCAAGTTTTCGGAATTCACCTAACTTTTGGTATGCAATTAATTGTTGTTTTAATGAGTGTACTTACTGCAATTGGCACCGCGGGAGTTCCATCCGGTTCAATTCCACTTTTAGTAATGGTTTTGATGATGGTAAATGTTCCGGCAGAAGGTATAGCAATTATTCTTGGTGTTGATAGATTTCTTGATATGTGCAGAACAGTATTAAATGTAACCGGCGATATTACTTGCGCAGCTTACGTTGCAAAGTCAGAAGGCTATGAATTGAGTAAAGAATAAAATTGAAGATTTCAAAATTTCAAGATTGCAAAATAAATTTTAGTAAATAATAAGCCACGAATTCATGAATAGAATTTTAAAACATAAGCTATCTTTTAAAGTTTAAAATCTTTAAAGTTTTTTGACTTTTCACCTACTTGTCTTACTTCCTTTTAAAACTACCGAAGCGAAAACTGAAATAATTAATGCTGCCAATATTACAATTAACGAAATTTGAACCGGAATATGAAAAAATCCGCTGATCAACATTTTAATTCCGATGAAAAGTAGAATAAACGAAATTCCATATTTCAAATAATGAAATAAATTTAAAATTCCGGCTAATGCAAAGAAAAGTGAACGCAAACCAAGTATTGCAAAAAGGTTAGAAGTTATTGCAATAAATGAATCATTGGTAATTGCCAAAACTGCGGGAATTGAATCAATTGCAAAAATTAAATCTGTTGATTCTATCAAAACTAAAGTTATAAAAGCAACGGTTGCATATTTTTTCTTGTCAACTATTACAAAAAAATGATCTGTTTCTACATCGGTTTTTACCGGAAAAAATTTCTTTACAAGTTTTACAAAAACATTATCGTTCGGGTGAATTTTTTCATCTTTTGAGATTAACATTTTATAAGCTGTATAAACCAATACTGCGCCAAAAATGTAAATCATAAAACTAAATGTTTTTAAAAGTTGAACTCCGGCAAGAATAAATATAATTCTTAGAACAACAGCGCCAATAATTCCCCATTTTAATATTCTTGGTTGATGTTTTTCCGGAATTCCCATTGTGCTGAAAATCATTAGAAATACGAAAAGATTATCAACAGAAAGGGATTTTTCAATCAAATAACTTGCAATATATTCAAAACTTTTTGTATGACCATCCGGAAAATAAAAGTAAATTAAAATTGCGAATGCAAAACCGGCAGCAATCCAAATTGCGCTCCACATTAAAGCTGCTTTAATATTTATTTTACCTCGATGATGGCTTGTATAAATTAAATCGAAAATAAAAACTGCAATAAATAATACTGCAAAAATTACCCAAAAGAGAAAATGAATTTCCATGCAATCCTAAATTTGTTGAGTAAAGATAGGGAAATTTAAAGAAACGAGAAATGGAAAACGGAGAAGTATTCAGAAGTAAGGAGAAAAGATAAGTAAATATTAGAAATTGCATAAAAAAATCCTAAGTGTTTAAAACTTAGGATTTTTATTAATGATCAATATTTTTTCGTTTCTCGTCTAAACGTTTATACGTTTCAACGTCCAAAACTATCCCATAAAGAAAGAAAGCAAGATACCCGCTGCAACTGCAGAACCAATTACTCCCGCAACATTTGGAGCCATTGCGTGCATAAGCAAATGATTTTTGGAATCATATTGCAAACCAACAATTTGAGAAACCCTTGCACTATCCGGTACTGCGGAAACTCCGGCATTTCCAATTAACGGATTTATCTTATTTTCTTCGCTTAAAAACAAATTCATAATTTTTACAAATATTACTCCGCCAAAAGTTGCAATCATAAATGAAACTGCTCCTAATCCAAAAATTCCAATTGATTTAGAAGTTAAAAATGTTGTAGCTTGTGTTGAAGCACCAACCGTTAATCCAATTAAAATTGTTACAATATCAATTAATGAACCTTTTGCAGTATCAGCTAATCTTTTTGTTACTCCGCTTTCTTTCAAAATATTACCAAAAAATAACATTCCCAATAGCGGCAAAGCTGAAGGAGTAATAAAGCATGTTAAAAGTAAACCAACAACCGGGAAAAGAACTTTTTCTAATTTTGAAACTTGTCTTGGAGGTTTCATTTTAATTAGTCTTTCTTTATCAGTTGTAAGCAATTTCATAATTGGCGGTTGAATAACCGGAACGAGTGCCATATAAGAATATGCTGAAACTGCAATTGCGCCAACTAATTCAGGGGCTAATTTTGATGATAAGAAAATTGCTGTAGGACCATCAGCTCCGCCAATTATACCAATTGATGCAGCTTGTTGCGGTTCAAAACCAAGAAATAATGCAATTGTATAAGCTCCAAAAATTCCTAACTGAGCTGCAGCCCCAATTAATATTAATTTTGGATTTGATAACAAAGTTGAGAAATCCGTCATTGCTCCAATACCTAAAAATATTAGCGGAGGATAAATTCCTTTAGTTACGCCAAAATATAAATAATTTAAAACACTTCCGTTTTCATAAATTCCTAATTGTAAATTTCCACCTTCTAAAAAAGGAATATTCCCAATTAAAATTCCAAATCCAATTGGAACAAGTAAAAGCGGTTCGTAATCTTTTGCAATTGCCAAGTAAAGAAAAATCAATGCAATAATAATCATTATTACGTGTCCAATTGTAAAATTGGTGAAAGCAGTGTACCGCATAAACTGATCAAAACCATGACTCACAAATTCAATAAATTGCTGCATCATTAACCTCCAATCTCAACAAGAACATCGCCTTCCATAACAGAATCACCTTGTCTCACGTTAATCTTTACAACTTTACCTTCTTTATCAGCATTAACACTATTTTCCATTTTCATTGCTTCAAGGGTTAATAATTTATCGCCAACTTTTACAACATCACCTTCTCTAACATGAACATTTAGAATAACTCCCGGTAATGGAGATTTAATATGTCCGGCACCTTTTGCTTCAGATGGTTTTGCAGTTCTTTGTTCAGATTTTGCAAAATCTGTCGATGGCGCTATTACAGACCTAACTAATTTTGGTGTTTTTGTTTTTTGAATTTGTTTATCAACTTCAACTTGATACGATGTTCCGTTAACTTCAACTTCTGCAATATTATCTTCAATGTTAATAATTTCTACAGCGTAATCACTACCATTTATTGTGAATTTAAACTTTTTCATTTTCCTTTCCTTATCTTGGATTTTGTCTTATACCATAAATTTTTGAGCTCCACGGCGAATATGTTCTTGCAACTTTATTTATTGTAAGAACAGTATTTTCTTTATCGTGTAATTCATTCATATACAAATGCAAAGCTATTGCAATTGCTGCGCCTACATTTCCGCTTAATTCTTCTTCGCTAACTTTTGCTGTTATTTCTTTTCCTTCAACTTTTCTCGATCGTTTTAATTTTAGATTAAGAACTTTTGTGATGTTGTAAAAAAGTAAATACAAAAGTAAAAGTGATAGAAAAACAACAGTCATTCCCACAAACGTCATTCCAACACCCCAAGGATCAATCTGATTGAACTTATCGGCGTTTTCATGAATTTTAGCATTCGAAACCGAATCAAGTTTTGCAGCAGTTGCCTGTAAAATTATACCTAAATTCATTTCATACCTCACAAAGGAATATTGGAATGTTTTTTAGGCGGATTTACATCTTTCTTTGTCGATAAAGATTGTAACGCACGAATTACTCTAAAGCGGGTATTTCTTGGTTCAATAATATCATCAATATAACCATATTTTGCAGCAGAGTAAGGAGTTGCAAATTTTTGTTTATATTCCGTTTCTTTTTGCAAAATAAATGCATTTCTTTCTTCAAGATTTTCGATGGC
>JBGSKB010000512.1:0-2914 GCA_041741395.1 Melioribacteraceae bacterium | reverse complement strand
AAGGTGAAGAAAATTATGAGGGAAATAAATTAAAATACAATTTCAAAACAAAAAAAGGATTTATTTCTGCAGCGAAAAATAAAAAAGAAGATTCAAGGTACGAAGGAAAAAATGTAAGTAAAGTTGATAAAGATACGTATTTTATTGAAGACGGAATGTACACAACTTGTGAAAGCGATACACCGCATACACATTTTACAGCCGCTGAAATGAAAGTAATTCAGAAAGATAAAATTATTGCAAAATGGATTTTTATGCATATTGGCGGAGTTCCGATTCCGATACCAATTCCTTTTGCTGTTTTTCCAAATGAAAAAGGAAGACATTCCGGCTTAATTGCTCCAACTTACGGATCGATTAATAATCGCGGTCAATATTTTAAAAATTTTGGTTACTTTTTTGCAATGAATGATTTTATGGATTTAACTTTAAACGGCGATTATTACATGCGCGGCGGTTATGGTTTAAGAAGTAGATTGCGATATGCGAAAAGATATGATTTAAATGGAAGTTTAAACGCCGGTTACTCAAAAATATTAATTGGTGAAGATGAAGATCCGGATAAACAAAGAAGTGCAGATTGGAATATTTCATTATCACATAATCAAACATTTACGCCGACTTTAAATTTATCCGCAAACCTAAATTTTCAGTCAAGAACTTATCTAACTAATAATAGTACGAGCTATAATGATCTTTTAACTCAAAATATAACTTCAAATGCTACTCTTTCAAAAAGATGGGATGAAAGTGGAAATAGTATAAATATTAATTATAATCGAACTCAAAATTTAGAAACCGGTGATATTAGAGAAATATTACCAAGCTTGAGTTTTAATAAAACGCAAAGCTATCCATTTAAAAGTGCGACAAGTACTTCGAGAGATCAAAAGTGGTATGAATATATTGGGTATAATTATTCTGGGCAATTTAGAAATGACAGAAATAAAATTGATAACAACCTAAAAATTAGAGGTGGAATTCAACATAATATCGGAGTTAGTGCATCGCCAAAATTAGGTTATTTGAATATTACTCCAAATTTAAGTTATGTAGAAAAATGGTATAACAAAAAAACAAATTATATTGTTGAGACAATTCAAGATATTTCCAATTCATCAAGTTTTTTTAATTCATTAAATAAAATTAGCGCTGATGATTCAATAATTACAAAAGACAAACATGAAATAAACATGATTCGGACTTTTCGTTTTAGTTTGGGAACTTCAACAAAATTGTATGGAATGTTTCAACCAAAAGCATTTGGGATTGATGCATTTCGTCATACACTTATTCCAAGTATTTCTTACAATTATACTCCGGATTTTTCCGATGAAAAATGGGGATATTATGAATCCTATGCTAAAACAGATGGAACAATTATAAGATATGATCCATACACAAACGAAGTTTTTGGCGGTGCTTCAAAAGGTGAATCGCAAAGTATAAATTTCTCTCTTGGTAATGTTTTTGAAATGAAGACAATGAAAGATCCAACAGATACAACTTCTGAAGCTAAAAAACTTACATTGTTAAATTTTGACGTTTCCACCGGTTATAATTTTGCTGCGGATAGTAATAAACTTTCAGATTTGAGATTAAGTTATAGAACAAATATAAGTAATTTACTAAACATTTCCGGGTCTTCAGCTTATACTTTTTATGATTATATAAATACAAAGAGAATTAACCAATATCTTGCAAATAACGGAAAAGGTTTATTACGGATTACAAATTTGCAATTTTCAGTTTCTGCTACAATATCAGGTGAAAAACTTTCCGGAGAAAATAGAACCGGCAAAAAAGTTAATGAAGCTGATGAAGAATTTGAGTCATTCAAGAAAAAAGATCATGTTGGTTTGTACGAAGAACAGGATACGGATTTTTCAATACCATGGAATTTATCTTTAAATTATACTTACAACTTTTCTAAACCAACTCCGGCGCCTGGAAATATAAATTCTAATTTAGGAATAAACCTTGGTTTTAATCTTACAAAGAATTGGAAATTTGGAGTAATGGGAAATTATGATTTTCAGAATGATAAAATTGCAGCACCAAGAATTACAGTCTATAGAGATTTAGAATGCTGGGAAATGAATTTTAGCTGGAATCCAATTGGTACTTACACTGGTTATAGATTTGAAATTAGAATGAAAGCTCCCGAATTAAAAGATGTAAAAGTTACAAAAGCCGGCGGATGGATTTCCGGAAGATAATTTCCCCTTTAGAAAAACCTAATTATGAAAAAGTATATAATAGATGGAAATAATTTAATTGGAAAAATAAAAACACTTTTTTCACTTCAGCAAAAAGATAAAAATCAGTCAAGAAAAAATCTCATAAAAATCCTTGATAAATATTATACAAATAAAAATGCAAATGTTTCTCTTCATTTAGATGGATTTGAAAATGATCCAATTCATTCTGCTAAAATGAAAATATTTTACTCAAATAATAATTCTGCGGATACTGAAATTATTAAAGAAATTGATAACTCAAAAAATCCAAAATTACTAACCGTTGTAAGTTCAGATTCAAAGATTTTGAATTACGCCAAAGTTAATAGTTGCAGTGTAATTAAGTGTGAAGATTTCGCAAAAACTATTTCGACTAAAAAAAATAATACTGAAGAAGTAATTATAAAATCAATTAATGAAAGTGAAATTAAAAAAATGTTTGGTGTTGATAATTAATTTGAAAACATTAAATCAATTTCATATCATTCAAAAAAGGTAATTTCTCTCTAATATTTTTTACTTCATCTAAATTTATTTCACAATAAATTATTTTTTCTTCATTTTCAACAATTACTAATTCTTCTCCCATAGGATTAAAAACTGCAGAACAGCCATTATATTCAAAGTTAGGATCAGTTCCAATTCTATTGGCTCCAATTACAAAACATTGATTT
>JBGSKB010000511.1:0-2216 GCA_041741395.1 Melioribacteraceae bacterium | reverse complement strand
TCGATATCTATATTAAAATCATCTTCATTTATGTCACACAAAACCGGAGTTAGCCCTGCCTGTCTTACACTGTTTGGAACCACAACACATGAAAAACCCTGAATCAACACCTCGCTTTTTTGGGGTAAACCAAGAGATTTTAACAATATTGTAAGTGCAGTTCTACCCGAATCTACAAAATAAACTGAGTTTAGTGTGTCCGTAAGATTTTTTTTAAGACTATCCTCAATTTTAAACTTAAAAATTCTTTGAAAATGGATCATAGGAATTAAAAATAACGACAACAAAGCATCATCTATTTGATAATTTGGACCAATCTCGCATGCTGTTAGTTTTTCTTTCACAAATGAAAATCTGTATCAAGTTTCCGAAAAAGTCAAATTTTGACAAATGTAAGAAACTTTGTTTAAGAGGTAAGGTAATATATTTCTATGCCCAATTTTCATCAAAACAATCAAAGTGCTATGAAACCACTTTTTATTTATGCCAAAATGCTGCTTATTGTGATCATATTTTGTACTTTTATTTTTTCAGGATTAATAATGTTTATTATTGTAAATAAAGATAACTCATTTAGCAAATGGGTTGTTGATAACTCAATTCTCAAAAATTATATCTTACTAAACGAAAATACTTCGAATAATGGTGAAAAAAAGCTAACTGCAAATAATTTTTTTTCATTAGATAATGGAAATGAAAAATATCAATTTGCAACTTCAGATAAAGCACTAACAACTGTTGACTTGGTTCAAAAAGAAATACCTTCAGTGATATCAATTAGCGTTACGACAAATAGAAATCTTACATTTAATCAAGAGCAAATCGCTGGAACTGGATATATTGTAGATAAAAATGGCCTTGTTATAACTAACAAGCATGTTATTTCACCAGAATGTACTACAAGAAATAATGTAAAAATTACTGGCGTAACTTTTGATCAAAAATCTTACGATCTTCAGCTATTAAGCGTGGATCCTGTAGAAGATTTGGCAATTTTAAAAATTCTAAATCCAGACTCAAACTTCTCACCAGTTCAATTTGCAAACTCAAATAATGCAAAGCTTGGCACTGAAGTTATTGCTATTGGAAACGCATTAGGAGAACTTCAAAACACTGTTACAAAAGGAATTATATCTGGACTAAATAGAAATCTAAACCAACCGATTCAAGATCCATGTACTGGTAAAGATGTGTTACCAGATAACTTGATTCAAACCGATGCGGCAATAAATAAAGGTAATTCTGGCGGACCTTTATTTGATAATACCGGACTGTTGATTGGAATGAATACATATGGAACTGGAGGTGAAAATATTGGGCTAGCAATTCCAAGTAATAGGATTTTAAGTGCATTAAATAGTTTTCAAAAAAATGGTAAAATAATTAGACCTAAGTTAGGAGTCTCCACTCAATCCATCTCATCGGTTGTAAAAGATAACAATCCGTGGCTTCCAGTTGATTACGGTGAATTCATCTATGCAAACGGAGGAAATCCAATCTCACCCGATTCTACAGCTTTTAAAGCAGGCTTAAAAGAAGGTGATATCATCCTTGAAGTTAATAGTACTAAGCTGATAAAAAGCATGTCTGAATCTTCTCCTCTGAAAAGTATATTGCTTGGATACGATGCAAATACTGAAATAGAGTTAACAATACTTAGGTCTTCTAAGAGTCAAATTGGATTTGGATATGGTGCACCAGAAAAAATTAATGTTACTTTAGGAGGTCAAAGCATTGATCTGAACACATTTATTTTAAAATAAGAAAAAATTAATTATGTTATAGAAGTGCAATTAATACTATGGGGCTGATACTTTTGGATTAATGTAACTGACAAAAAATCATTTGAGTTTCTTTAAAATTCTTAACATTGCACTTCTACTTCTTACGTTCACTTCAACTTCAGAATCTGTTGGTTTAATAGCCTTTCTTGTAATAATTTCAAAATATTGAATTGTGTTACCGAAATCATCAACTTCAATTTTTTTGCTTACTTCTCTCATAAATTTAGTTACGATTTTATCCTCTAAACTATTAAAGCTTATAATCATAAGAAGTCCATTTTTTTTGAGTTTAGTAACAGCTTTTTTAAGAAAAATCTCTAAATTCAAGTGCTCATCATTTACCCAGATACGTATTGCTTGCCAAACTCTTGATAAAATGCTGTTTTTTTTGTGTATAAATTTTCTTGGAATTGATTTTTCAACAATTTCAGT
>JBGSKB010000510.1:0-3519 GCA_041741395.1 Melioribacteraceae bacterium | reverse complement strand
ACATTCCTCTCCAATGAGCGCCACCATAAGGAGCTGAAGCAACGCCTAGCCAATAAATATTTGTGAATTCAATTACACCTTGAACAACTCCAGTTGAATTTAATTCACCATTTATATATACTTTTGCAACACCATCAGTTCCTTTTGTATAAACAATATGTGTTAATTCAAGTTTTTGGGTTCCAGAAGTACTTGCAATGGCAGGTTCTCCATTACCATTTGTTTTTGTTGTATGTAATAGAAATTCATAATGGTCACCCTTTGGAAGGATAGTAAAGTTTCCATCCACATCCGAAATAGATGATGTAAGAATTCTGCCAGAATTTTGATAAATCCATTCTGGTTGAATCCAAACTTCTAAAGTAATTTCATTAGTTGTATTACAATTTTGAACAATTTTTGAGCCTTGTACACTTCGTCTTACAATGGCTTCATCAAATGCTTCCATGCCTGTGGGTGTCCATGCTATTCTATTTGGTGTAATTGCTGTCAAATCTTCAGCTGCACCGTTACCAGAAACATCATGAATTATTCCACCTTCTTGATCTTCAAATTCATACAATACTTGTAATCCATTTGAAATTCTTGTGCTTTGATCAATAACATATAATGTAGCATCATTACTTGTTTCTGTTCCATAGTTATTAGTTACTACACAATTAAAAACAGAACTATTATCAGACAAGATAGCAGATGGAGTTGTATAACTTGAGTTTATAGCACCACTTATATTAACTCCATTTTTTTTCCATTGGTATTGTAAAGTTGGCGTTCCAGTTGCAACAACAGTAAACGTTGCGGTTGATCCGGTTAATATTGTTTGTCCTTCTGGGTGCTGTGTAATACTTGGACCTTCACCTGCATTTACTGTTAAAGTTGCAGGATTACTTAGTCTAATTCCATTACTATCTTGAACTACACAACTAAAATTACTTCCATTATCAGCTAAAGTAGTAGCTGGAGTTGTATAAGAATCTAAAATAGCACCGCCTATTTCAGCTCCATTTTTATACCACTGATAAGAAATAGGTGCACTGCTTGTTGCAATTATATTAAAGGTTGCAGTTGTTCCTTCTAACACGGTTTGATTTGCTGGCTGTTGAGTTATAACTGGTTGTGCCATTGTTGCTAAACTAGTTAGCAATAATATAACCGTTGTAACAATTCCTGACAGTTTGTGTTTCTTCATTCTATCTCTCCTAAAGATTTATGATTAATAAATGTTAATATTATTCGAACATTATTGATTGCAAATTATATGCCATCAAATGAAAAAACGTGTAATTATTCAAAAAACACTAATTTTATATTAATTATCGATTTTATTTTTGAAAATTTTAAAAATTAAATTAAGAAAATAGAAAACACAATTTATTGTGTACTAGTATGATACATTATTCTCTGAAAATTTCAAAATATTAAAATCTTAAATTGTGTTAATATAATAATTTATCTAAGGTAAGTTAACTAAAAAGATTAAATGTATCAAAATTTATTTATAAACATATTTATTTAATACATTTTTTCAATATTTTGTAATAAGTTATTTTTTTGAATCCAAAACGATGTTTTTTTTGAATTCTTACTAAGATTTAAGAAATTTTTTCCTAAAAGTTTAGCTGCAATTCCAATTGGAGTTATTACAAAGTAAAACAGAATTGTCAAAATTATTCTTGAAACAAACCACCCAAGAATTAACGCAAACATCATCCAATATTTGTAGATTTTTGATAAACTTTTTGGATTTATAAATCCAAAAAGAAATAGTAAAGTCCCAGTAGATGAAAGTAAAATTAGAAAAACACTTATACTAGTTTTCCAGATAAAATAAATTCCGATTAGTAAAAAGATTATACCAATTGTAATTCCAAATTTTCTAAGTGATTTTTTGCTAAAATCTATGTCATCAAGTTCGTAATTTATATCTTTAATCAAGCTCATATTTATCTTTCCAATTTATTGTATCAATAAATTTTGGTTGATTTTGTTTATCTAAAACAAAATTTCCTAAAACTAAATAATCCATTTCTGTGCGCATAAAACATTTGTAAGCATTAAGCGGAGATTCAACAATCGGTTCACCTCTAACATTAAACGATGTATTTATAATTACTGGACATTTTGTTTTTTCGAAAAATTTAGAAATTAAAGCATGATATCTTGGATTATCTTCTTTGTTCACAGATTGAATTCGTGCTGAATAATCAATATGTGTAACTGCTGGAATTTCCGATCGAACAATATTCAATTTATCAATACCGAATAGTTTTTGTTCTTCTTCAGTCATTAAATTTTGCTTTTCTTTTTTTACACCTGCAACCAAAAGCATGTACGGACTTTCTCTATCGATTTCAAACCAATTACTAATTTCTTCAGCTAAAACCGAGGGAGCAAATGGTCTAAAACTTTCTCTATATTTTATTTTTAGATTCATTTTTTTCTGCATATTAGCAGAGCGGGCATCGCCAATAATGGAACGATTTCCAAGAGCACGCGGACCAAACTCCATTTTACCTTGAAACCATCCGACAACTTTTTCTTCAATTAAAAAATCACTTGTTTTATCAAATAAAATTTCATCATTTACAAATTCATAAGGAATTTTTTGCTTATCAAGGAATAATTCTATTTCTTTATTGGAATATTCGGTTCCAAAATAAGATCCACCTTGTAAGCTTCTATTTGATTTAACTTTTGGATTTTTCAAATAATTATGATAAACCATTAACGCCGAACCCAAAGCTCCGCCAGCATCTCCGGCTGCAGGTTGAATCCAAATATCATCAAAAATATTTTGTCTTAATAAAATTCCATTTGCGACACAATTTAAGGCAACTCCGCCGGCTAAACATAAATATTTTTCACTAGTTACTTTCTTTACATGCTTTGCCATTCTGAGCATAATTTCTTCGGTAACTTCTTGAACCGATCTTGCCAAATCCATCTCACGCTGAGTAAGTTCAGATTCTGATTGTCTTTCCGGACCATCAAACAAAACTGCAAATTTTTTGTTTGTCATTTTCAATCCGGTTGGATATTCAAAATAATCCATGTTCATCGTGAACGAACCATCTTCTTTAAGATCAATTATATTATCATAAATTTTTTGAACATATTTGGGTTCGCCATAAGGTGCAAGTCCCATAACTTTATATTCACCAGAATTTACTTTGAATCCCGTGAAATATGTGAAAGCAGAATACAACAAACCAATTGAATGCGGAAAATGTTGTTCTGCAAGAATTTCAATTTTATTTTCGTTACCGATTCCGAAAGAAGAAGTTGCCCATTCTCCAACACCATCAATTGTTAAGAAAGCAGCTCGATTAAATGGAGATGGATAAAATGCCGATGCGGCATGCGATTCGTGATGTTCCGGGAATAAAATTTTTCCATTATAATTTAATTCTTTTTTGATGAGATCTGGGATCCACAATTTTTGTTTTAACCACAATGGCATTGCGGTAATAAAAGACTGTAAACCTTTTCCGGGGAACGATAAATATGTTTCTAAAAGGC
>JBGSKB010000509.1:0-3121 GCA_041741395.1 Melioribacteraceae bacterium | reverse complement strand
AACTTTCTCCTTGACTTGCATGTGTTAAGCACGCCGCCAGCGTTCGTCCTGAGCCAGGATCAAACTCTCCGTTGTAAATAAATATAAAATTGACGTAATCTTATTTGCTAATACTAAATTTTTATTTAGTCGCTCAATCTGTTAAAGAACTTTTTCAAATACAGACTTAAAAATTACTTTTTAAAATTTTAGAAGTCAAGTACTTTTTTTAATTTTTGAAAATTTCCCCTAATACAACTCATTTTTTCTGGGGCAGGAAATTTAATATTAATTTTAATTCAATGCAATGTTTAAAATTTGGTTTTTCAATTTCGATGATTCTATAGCAATTTACTGTTAAAAATAAACAACGATTTTTTTAGGTCATTATTTTTTTCATTGATTTTATTTTAATTATTTATTTACATTTCTATTAAATATTTGGGAGTTTTATTAGATAAACGGCTACTACACTATTTTAATACATTTGTGAGGTTGCCGTGTCAATTATTTCTAATAATAACCCACTTTCCGAATTTATAAGTGACGAAACTTTCCTGTTACTTTCAAGTAAGGGACTAATTAATGAAAAAAGTCTTCGCGATTTCCAAATAAGGAAAAGATTCAAATCTTTGCGAAACTGCAATATTTCAGCAAGTAATGCAATTGATATTATTAGAGCAGAACATCCCTATTTACAATTTGATACCGTGAGAAAAATTGTGTATGATATTAAATAAATTATATCTTGATTAAAACTTTAGGTTAATATATATTAGAACTCTTACTTGTAGGATCTTAGATCTTCAAGTTTGGATTAAGCCCAGTGTTTCCCCCAACACTGGGTTAATTTAATTTTTCATAAGGAAGCAAATGGCAAATCAAAAAAATAAGAATAAAACTGAAAACAAAAAATTTACTTCACCATTTAAAAATTATTGGAGTAAATCTAATTTTTTGATTTTTAATATTGGAATTATTGTCTTGTTAATAGGTTTTTATTTAATGTCAATTGGACCTTGGGATAATCCTTTATCATTATCAATTTCTCCAATAATTTTATTAATCGCTTATGTTGTTATTTTCCCACTATCGATTTTATCAAGTAAAAATAAATCTTCCAATGTATCTAGCAAAAATTAATGGCAATATTGTTTCTACTCAAAAGAATGAATATCTGAAAGGGCATAAACTTTTATTAGTTAGAAAAATAGATTTGGATGGAAATTATATTGGGAATAAAGATGAAATTGCGCTTGATCTTGTTGATTCCGGAATAGGCGATACTGTACTAGTTGTAAAAGAAGGCGCAGCAATACAGCAAATTTTAGGTCACTCAAAAGCCCCGGTTAACACTATGGTTGTAGCAGTTGTTGATAATATAAGTATTGAAAATAACATTTAAATTAGTTGAAAGAAAATTTAGAAACCCTCACCAAACTTAGAATTCTACTTGAAGTTGACGGAATTGGTCCAGGAAAACTTTTCAATCTTCTATCAAAATTTAATTCTTTAGATAATTTGATTAATGCTAATTTTAATCAATTATTATCTGTTGATGGAATTTCACAAACCTTAGCAAATAAAATATTAAAAAAAATTGATGATTATCTCACTTTTCAAAAAACAATTGAGATTGAACTAAATCAATTGGAAAAAATTGATGCAAAATGGTTAACATTTTGGTCACAAAACTATCCAATAAATCTAAAAAATATTTTTGCTCCACCAATTATTCTATATTACAAAGGAACAATTTTAAAAGAAGATGAAAATAGCTTAGCAATAGTTGGTACAAGAATGCCAACGAACTATGGGAAAAAATCTGCTTATGATTTCGCAAAAGATCTTTCATCTGTAGGATTAACAATAGTTAGCGGTTTGGCAAGAGGAATTGATTCATCAGCGCATTGGGGTGCTTCAGATAATAATGGAAGGACAATTGCTGTAATTGGTTCTGGTCTTGATGTAATTTATCCCTCTGAAAATAAAAAATTATTCAATAAAATTATTGAGAATGGAGCAGTTATTTCTGAATATCCGTTAGGTACAAAACCAGATGCTCCAAATTTTCCTAAAAGAAATAGAATAATTAGTGGAATGACTTTAGGCACTTTAGTTATTGAAACAAGAGCTTCTGGAGGTGCACTTCAAACTGCTGCTAATGCTCTTGAACAAAACAAGGAAGTTTTTGCAATTCCGGGAAATTTAGGAAGTGAACAGAGTGAAGGAACTAACATATTAATACAAAAAGGTGAGGCTAAATTAGTAAGAAATGTAAATGATATTTTGATTGAATTAAATTTAAAGTTTGCACCAAAAATTGGCGAAAATATTCCAAAACCAAATATTGATTTGAATATTTTTGAACAGACTATTTATGATGTCCTTTCAAACACACCAAAACATATTGATATTATTTCGAAAGAATCCAAAATAAATTCTTCAGAATGTTTAGTTCATTTATTATCATTAGAATTTAGAGATGTTGTAAAACAACTTCCGGGTAAGGTTTTTGTAAAAGCGTAATTAATATTTTTTAAGTTTTTTCCACAAAAATTTTAATCTTTCCTTAATCTTAATTTCCTGACCAATTTCAGTTGGAAAATAATATTGCTTTCCTTTTAAGGAATCCGGAAAGTAATTTTCTTCAAAAAAATGATTATCAAAATCATGCGGATATTTGTAATCTTTTCCATAATCCAAACTTTTCATAAGTTTAGTAGGAGCGTTTCTTAAATGCAAAGGAACCAAATCATTATTTCCTTTCCTTACATCTTCAAACGCTTTTTCTATAGCTAAATATGAAGAATTACTTTTAGGCTGCGATGCTAAATAAGTAACACACTGAGCTAAAATTATTCTTGCTTCCGGCATTCCAATTTTCTCAACTGCACCAAATGTTGCTTCAGCAATTACCAAGGAATTTGGGGAAGCATTTCCAATATCTTCCGAAGCTAAAACAAGCATTCTTCGTGCAATAAATTTTGGATCTTCTCCACCATCAAGCATTCGTGCCATCCAAAATAAGGCAGCGTCGGGATCGCTTCCTCTTATGCTTTTAATAAATGCAGAAATAATATTATAATGTTCTTCTCCATTTTTATCATATAAAATATTTTTTTGCTGAAGTACATTATCA
>JBGSKB010000508.1:0-5128 GCA_041741395.1 Melioribacteraceae bacterium | reverse complement strand
TTAAAGTTTCATCACAATCACTAATTGATACTTTAAAACTTTATTATTATTCGGCTTATTAAAACTTATGAATAATTTGGAAATGTCAGTTTCAGTAATTGTTGGCGGGATGCTTATATTTCTCTTAATGGGTTATTTTATTTTCTATAGTAATTTTTATAACTCAAAAACAATAAATGAAATAAATACTATTTCTACTTTTTCAGTGGAAGAAATAATTGACTATGATTTTAGTAAAATTGGTTACAGAGCCGGTACAAATTCTATAATCAATTTTGATTCAACATTTATTAAATTTAAAGCTGATTTAGACAATAATGGAATAATTGATACTGTACATTATTATTTTGATAATGGATTAATAAGATTAGTAAATCCAGGTAACAAAGTTTTTTCAGTTCCAAATGTTCAGAATTTCGAAATTGCTGGGTTTGATTCACTTAAAACAAAAACAAATATTATTTCTGAATTAAAAAATATCGAACTTCAACTGACACTAAATAGTAAAAATCTATTAAATGATACAACATTTTTTGCAACGTCATACTTAGAAAAAATTTATATTATAAAAAATTAGTAACCAAATGGGAAGAATGATTTTAATAGTTGTTTTAGGAATCAGTGGAATATTCACGTTGCTAAATATGAATAACTTAAGAAGTGATCAAAGAGTTGTAAACAGAATTTTTGATTATTATGATAAAACTCAAGCAAGAAATTTAGCCGCAAGTGGAATTGAAATTGCTATTAAAGAACTTTCATTAAATAAAGATTGGGATGGAACAGAAATTAATTTAGAAACCGGTGAACTTAATATTTCTGTATCAAGTACAGAAAGCGAATATCCAAGTGGTCCAAACATGGGACTTACCGATCATTATGAAATTCTATCTGTTGGAATAGTTGATGGATCAGAAGTTACTATTAAAAGTGTTGTACAAGTTTCAGGAGGCGGAAGCGGTCCCCCAACATTTTTCAGCTATGCATTGCTTTCCGGCGGACAAGCGACTATGAACGGAAATGTTCATATTACTGATGATGGAAATCCAAGTTGGAATTCAAATTTTCATACAAATAGTAATTTACAAATTAATGGAACAAACACCTGCAGTGGATTTGGTTCATATTCTGGTTCAGCTCATTCAAATCCACCAGAAAATTTAACTAATACATTTAATCCAAATGATAATCCATCTGCTGGTCCAACACAATTTCAAGCTCCTGTGGTAGATATTCCAACTTTCAATGCTTCAGATTATCAAAGTATCGCTACAAATACAACGGTTGGAAATTTAATAGTAACCGGAAATCAAACTTTGGGAACAGAAGCAAATCCAGTTATTTATTATATTGAAGGTGATTTAATTCTTAAAGCAAATATGACGGGTTACGGAATTTTTATTGTAACCGGAAATGTTATTTGTCAAGAAAACGTAACAATTAGCTCACCAAGTGGAACTCAAAATAATTTGGCAATTTATGCAAATGGTGATATAAATTTACATGATAATGTTTCCGTAAGTGCTCAATTACTTTCTAAAAGCAATATAAATTTTGGTAATAACAGCACACTTCATGGTTTAGCAACTGCTAAAGGTTTGTTTAATTTTAATGGAACTGTAAATGTTCATTACAAACCAAGCGGTACAGCTTTGACTGATCCATTGTGGGAAAGCGGGGGCAGTTCAAGAGCTGAAATGGTTTCTTTTTATGAATAACTTATTTTCGTAATTAAAAAAATTTAGTATCTATTTAATCAGAAGCTGTACTAATTCTAACAACCACCGACAACTCTTTTTAATTTTTTCTCAACTCCGCCTTTGGACTTATTGTTTTTAATCATTTCCGGTATTTTAACAGATGCTTTTTCTCTAAATGCAAATGTTGTTTCTTCAACTTTATTTTGCGGAGTTTGTGTTTTATCAAAATTCAAAATAAGTTTATCAAAAGTTTTAATTCCGCCGGAAAGTATTCTGATATTATTGTAACCTAGTTCTTTAGCAATTACTGCAATTTTCCTTTCAGTTAATTCTTCATTTAAAACAAACACATTAACACGATTAGCCAAACTCAAAAATCTGTTTGGTTCTTTTTCAAAAAAATTATCTATTGAAAATAAAATTGAATTCGGTAAACTTTGTTTTCTATATTCTTCGGAAGTTCTAAAATCGAAAATTTGTAACTTTTTATCGCCTTCCATCATTCTATATGCTAATTCATCAGAAGTAATTTCTTTTAGCGGATAAGAATTTACAAATTCTAAATTTTCAACCATTTCTAATAGTCCCGCTTTTTTTGGAGGGAACATAAAAGCTGAAACTGCAATAAAAACTCCAACCGCAGTTAATCCCAAATAATAAGGAGTAAATCTAATTGCCGGTTTAGAAATTCCGTTAACTTTATTTTCAATAATTGAAGTTGCCCAAAAAGCTAATAGCGCAATTGAAGTAAGAATAAATGCAAAAAGTGATTGAGAAATTCCGAAAGTATCAAAAATTCTAATTCCGCCAAAATTATATGCTTTATAAAAATCTTCCCAAAGCGGGTAACCTTCCGCAAAAATTAAAATTCCAATTACTGATCCTAAGATAAAATACATTGCATCAATTTTGCCAATTGCCGCTGCACAAACTGAAGTTCCGGGACAAAATCCGCCAATCACAAATCCTAAACCCATTATTAGCCCGCCGGCAATTGCTGCGCCTACAAATGTTGGATTTATATAAATTAGATTTACATCTAAATATCCCCAATGATCTAACATTATAATTCCGAACATTGCTACAATTCCCGCAGTAAAAAATACACGTAAGACAGTAAAATCATATCCATAAAATAATCCAACCAATTTTTTAGAAGTTGAAAATCCGGCTTGTTCTAAAATTGCACCAAATGCAACTCCAATAACTAAAGCGATTATATAATTAAAATCATTGCTGATTACATCAGGAACTAAAGGACCCATTTTAAAATCTCCTTATATCCAAAATTTTCTAAAAAAATATGCAAACAAATATGCACCGCCAAAAATTGCAATCATTGTTAAAATTCCACCGGAAGATAAAACTGCCATTCCGCTTAAAGCTGCGCCGCTTGTGCATCCTCTTCCGAGTTGTGCGCCAAATCCAAATAATAATCCGCCGGTAATTGCACCAAATATTCTAATTTTTGAATTTATTCTTGGACCGTGTTCGAGAGTTAAATTTAATCTTTCAGAAACTAATCCGGAAATAAATGCGCCGATTAAAACTCCGATTACTTCAAAAACCAGCCAAGATTTTAGTGGACTTCCAGTATGTTCTGATAAATATTCTTTGTAAAATTTTGTGTGCTCAGCATGATTCGGAGTTACTGATTCAACAACTTGAACAGTCATACTTTTAACAGCTCCGCTTGCACCTAAACCTCTTCCGGTTATGTAAACTGTTGCAACTAAGAGAAGTCCTAATAAAAATCCTGCTAAATATGGATTCATATATTTTGTCTGCATTATTTACTCTCCTTTAATTTTAATACTTCAGCATCATCATGCTCAAGTTCTTCGTAGCCCGTTAACATTGCTTTTAAGTTTGTTGTAATAGTTTCACCGGTTGTTATTAAGTAAAGATGAACAATTAAAAATGAAACCAAAAAGAATGCCGCAACTGTATGAACAATCGCAATAATTTCCAAAGAATCAATATTTAAAAATTTTATTTCATGTCTTTGAGGATAACGATAAAGCATATAAAGTAATCCGGAAGTTACAGAAAGCGGAATTACCAAAATTTTTAATCCGAAGTAAGTTAACTTTTGCATAGGATTTAATTTTCTTAATACAGTTTTCTTTGTAGGATGTGGAGCATTTTTAAAAATTCCGGAAAAATAATAATGCACTTGAGCAACAATATTTTTATAAGTTGGAATATATTGTTTCCATTCGCCTGTTGTAAAATGCCAAAATATTGCAAATACAATTAGTATGATAAATAAATAAGCTGAAATATTATGGTACATTACTGCTTCTTCAAATCCGAAGAAATTATATGAACCGTGAATTTCAAATCCGGTAAACCCGAGAAAAATTATTAAAATTGCTTGCATCCAATGCCAAAATCTTTCAAAGGATTTATATACATAAACTTTTTTAGTCATTTTTTTGAACTCCATTTTTTAATTTTCTTGCAGCGTAAAATCTTAATGAACCATGAAGAGCAATACCAATAAGTGATAAAAGGATATTCCAAATTCCTATGTAATCAATAATTTTTGAGTAATCTCTTCCGGGCATATAAAAATCCTTTAATTCTGCTAATCGGCTGTTTTCTCTTGTATGGCATTCAGCACATTGAACAGAATTTTCTGCGGGAGAAACTTGATGATTTACCGGCCAATTCATTTCAGTTTTGATAAATGAAATTTTTCCACTAAATGGTAATTCAGAATCTTTCATTCCTTCAATACTTGCTGTTTCCCAATCAAAATCTTGCCAAAATGCACCTTCTCCTTTATTATCAGAATAAAGTTTGGGCTGAATTAGTATTTTGTTTTCTGGATCAAATGGTTGAATTGCTCTGTGAACTTTTACCGGAATTATTTTTGATTCAAAATCTGAATAAGATCCGTGAAGTTCATTCATTACCAAAGATTTTGTTGTATCTTCAATTTTATCGCCTTCTAAATAATGAGATGCTGTTCCGTTAAACCATTGATATTCCGGCTTAACATTGTTTTCCCATTCAAAACTTCCTTTAATTGAAAGATAAGTATGATTGCCTAAACTGTCATCTTCTTCGTATGGTTCACCATTTTTAAGCTTTCCGGCAGTCGACCAATCCCACGCCATTTTTGTTGATTTTCCTTTTGCATAAGTTGGGATGTGGCAAGTTTGACAAGCAACTTTTAAAGTATGTTCGTTCAAAATTTCCTTTTCATGCGGAGTTGAAGTGTGGCAATCTTCGCAAAAAACCCGATTATGATTCATCGAAGAAAGCGAGTACATTTTTCCGGCAATTGTATGTTGATTTGTTGTATGGCAATCAACGCATTGCAAATCCATTCCATCCGCATCCATGTGAATATCAATATCTCTATTTGGATAAAACATATCACTGCTTAAATCACCGTGTTTAACATTATCTCCACCACC
>JBGSKB010000507.1:0-1525 GCA_041741395.1 Melioribacteraceae bacterium | reverse complement strand
CATAATTTTGGATTATTAATAATTATATCTTGAACAATTTCTTTAACCTCATTTACTTTAAGCTCAATCTCAACTTCATCTGTTCCAAAAGTAGTAGATTTTTCATCCGAGATTATTGTTGAAACTAAAATATATTGAGGTAAAGATGTCTCATTTTTCAAAAGAGTTTTAACATTCACAATCGCTTTTTCCTGATCAATTGTGGAAGTTATTGCAACACCCCACTGCTCGATATGAATTGGTTCTGTTATATTGAGCCAAACATTTCTATAAATACCAGAACCACTATACCATCTACTATTCATTTGTTCTGAATTATCTACACGGACAGAAATAATATTTTCTTCATTGTAATTGATATATGGGGTTAATTCATAAAAAAAAGAAGTATAGCCATATGGATGTTTTCCGAGAGATATTCCATTTATAAACACTTCTGAATTCATGTAGACACCTTCAAAGTAGATTGAAATGTGTTTACCTTTCCAAGATGAAGGAATGAGTATTTTCTTTCTATACCATCCTAATCCAGCCGGAACATAACCTCCACCACTACCAGAAGGATTATTCCTTTCAATTTTACCTTCGATACTCCAATCATGTGGAAGATCTAAGTCTCTCCATTTTGAATCATCAAAATCAGAATTTGCAGCGGTTGGAATATCACCTAAATAAAATTTCCAGTTTTGGTTGACATTAATTTTTTGTCTGCTATTTTCATCATTAGTTGATTGTAAACAATAAAAAGAATTGGTTGTAACTAATATAATTAGTAGTAAATAAGTCTTCAAAAGTTTTTTCATTTGAATCCTAAATATGTAGTTAGCAATATATAAGTTGATGTTTTATGACTTTAAAAGTTATTAAAGAACATTAAAATAATCACAAAAATAATTTCAAATTATGCTAAGTTTAAAAAGAAGTTTGTTAATTTTAACAAGAAAAGAAAATGTAAGTTTTCTCTTTTAAATTTCTCAATGAAACTACAATGACTAACTTGAATTTTTACATACTTTCATAATTTTTCAATTACATTCTTTCATACAAAATAAAACTTCAAATGTTTTATTGAGAACTTTTTGTTTTTAAATTTTATTTTAAGTTAAATATTTTCAAATACTTGTTTAGAAATACAATAACAACTAAACTTTATTCAGCTTGAAGTTTTGAAGAATTATTTTTGTTATAAAAAACATAATTTAATTATCATCATAAATTTTAGTTAATGTTAATAAAAACACATCGTTCTCTCGAATTTCAAATTCTTTTTGAAACGGGGTATCTTTTTTTACAGATATTTTTTCGTAATAAATTGAGGATCCATTGTTTGTTTCTTTTATTTTCAAGACTTGATCTTTAGTTAACTGTTTTGGTCTGCCCATGTCAAAGTATGTTGTGTTCGGATCATTTGATAGATAACCAACTTTATAAACTTCTAAATCAAACATACCCGCAGGAACTTTCGAAATATTAATTTGTACTTTTTCTTTAACTTTAGTAGGTAAATCACGAATATAATAATTTT
>JBGSKB010000506.1:0-3021 GCA_041741395.1 Melioribacteraceae bacterium | reverse complement strand
CTAAAAACTCCGGCAAATTCATTTTGAAACGGGACAATAGCACTATTATAAACCCTTGCTGCTTTTGGAATTGGGTTCCAGTTTATTATTGGGTTTTTACTAAATCTCCAAATAAAATCATTACAATTTTTTGGTTTTTCTTCCCATGGAATATTTGGTAATGTATTTCCCAAAATCGTTGTTACCATTTTTAACCTTTAAATATTTTGTAAATTCTTTTAATAATTTTTCACCGTAAAATATATTACTGATTTTCCGCTAGCTGTCTTCTTAATTTTAATTCATTTTCAATTACAGTAACTTTTTTCTCATCTAACGGATAAAACAATAAACTAATGATTGCCAAAACTCCAAAAGCAGCGGGAATTAAACTAAATAGTAATACTAATCCATCTAAACTTTCTTGCGATTGAACTTGATTCGGTTCAAAACCGACTTGCGCCATTAAATTCAATGCCACAAACGAACCAATTGCCCATCCAAATTTTTGAGACATAGTTGAAGCAGAAAATACTAATCCGGTTGTTCTTCTACCTCTTTTCCACTCATTATAATCCGCTGTATCTGCGTACATTGCCCAAACCAAAACACTTAATGGTCCGCCGGTTAAAGATCCAATAATTTGCAAAAAGAATATCAATCCTAATTGATCTGGTTTGCAAAAATAAAATCCAGCAGTTCCAATTACAGCAACAACAAAGTAAAGAAAAAATGTTTTCTTCTTTCCCAATTTATTTGAAACAAAACTAACTAGCAAAACACCAACAAAAGATGAAAATTGTCCAACCGTATTAAAAGCTGATGTAATTGCATTAAAATCGTATGAGGCTTTATCCATAAATGGCAATGTGATTTCTTGAGTTCCAACAAAATATTTAAAGTAATGAACCGTTACACTACTTCTAACGGCAACAAAAAGAATAAACATAATTGTAGTAAGTAAAAGTATTAACCAAGGACCATTTGTAACCAATTCATAAAAATCTTGTTTGATAGAAGACTTTTGTGTTTTGGGTGGAAGTACTCTTTCTTTAGTTCCAGAAAATGCTATTAAGAAAAATATGACTGCAGCAATTCCGTAAATTATAAATGCTGATTGCCAACCTTTTGCATCATTTCCATCTCCTAATATTTGAACTAATGGTAATAAAGTGGCAGAAACAATTATTCCGGCAGCAAATGCAAATAAAAATTTAAAGGATGAAACTGAAGTTCTTTCATTTGAGTTTGGTGTAATTACACCCAACAAAGCGGTATAAGGAATATTGATTGATGTGTATAACATCATGATCAGAAAAAAAGTGATATAAGCCCAAATTAATTTCCCACTTGCATCAAAATTCGGAACGGTAAAAGTAAAAACACCGGCAATTGCAAATGGCACACACATCCATAATAAATACGGGCGGAAATGTCCCCAACGTGTATTTGTTCTGTCTGAAATAATTCCCATCATAGGATCATTAACGCCATCCCAAATTCTGCTAAGCAAAAACATTGTAGCAACTGCAGCAGCTGGAATTAAAAAAACATCTGTGTAAAAGTATGTTAAGTATAACATAAAAGTTTGCCAATAAAGGACTGAAGCCAAATCTCCAAATCCATATGCAAATTTTTCTTTAAAACTTAATTTCCCGTCTTTATTCATATTAATTCTGCCATTTAGTTTTTGGAATAATTATTGCAATTCTCATTCAAGATGGATTTGACTATTGACAAACAAAATTCAAATTATTAATTAACTCAAAATTTATACCACGTATTTTTAATTGATACAACGGAATTTTGTTAAGACTCAAAACCTAAAATCATGAATGCAGAATTTTATAACTATAAAGATACAATTAACTTTTATTGTTATGATATATATTTATCAATGTGATAAAAAATTAATAGTAATTTCTTGTTTAATTTTAATAATAAAATTTGTGAAGGTACAAAATGAAATATGGTTTTTTTGATGATACAAAACGAGAATATGAAATTACAAATTACAAAACTCCTTATCCATGGATAAACTATTTAGGTAACGATGAATTCTTTTCAATAATTTCAAATACAGCCGGAGGTTATAGTTTTTACAAAGATGCACTGTTAAGACGAATTACTAGATTTAGATACAATAATGTTCCTATAGATAATGGCGGAAAATATTTTTATCTAAATGATTCCGGTGATGTTTGGAATCCGGGATGGAAACCAGTAAAAACAGAAGTTGAAAATTATTCATGCCGACATGGATTAGGTTATTCTGTAATTAGCGGAACTCGAAATTTAATTCAAACAGAAATTTTATTTTTCGTTCCCTTAATGAAAAATTGCGAAATTCAGAAAGTTAGAATTTCAAATTTAAGTGATAAATCAAAATCGATTAAACTTTTTTCATTCGTAGAATTTGCATTGTGGAATGCACAAGATGACCAGACAAATTTTCAACGTAATTTCTCTACCGGTGAAGTAGAAATTAAGGATTCAGTTATTTATCATAAAACTGAATATAAAGAGCGCAGAAATCATTATTCGTTTTATTCTGTTAATGCAAAAATTAACGGATTTGATACAGACCGCGATTCATTCATTGGTTTATATAATGGTTTTGATAAACCGGATGTTGTGTTTGAAGGAAAGTCGAAAAATTCGGTTGCACATGGCTGGTCACCAATTGCATCACATTATATAGAAATTACACTTAAGCCGAATGAAACGAAGGAATTAATTTTTATACTTGGCTACATTGAAAATGAAGAAGATAAAAAATGGGAATCACAAGGAATAATAAATAAAGAAAATGCTCTTAATTTAATTGAAGATTTCTCAACCTCAGAAAAAGTAGATTTGGCTTTCAATGAATTAAAAAATTATTGGGATTCCCTTCTTTCAATTTATCAAGTAAAAAGTCATGATAAAAAACTTGATAGGATGGTAAACATTTGGAATCAATATCAATGCATGGTTACTTTTAATATGTCCAGAAGTGCATCGTATTTTGAAAGTGGAATTGGTCGCGGTATGGGATTTAGA
>JBGSKB010000505.1:0-2785 GCA_041741395.1 Melioribacteraceae bacterium | reverse complement strand
ATTTATAAAGATGATCCTAATTGGGTTCCCCCGCTTTTTATGGATAAATTAAAAATTCTTAACAAACATAAAAATCCTTTTTTCAAAGACGGAAATAATGATATTGAATTGTTTATTGCTTACAAAAATGATGAACCAGTTGGAAGAATTGCAGCAATTAAAAATGATGTCCACAATAAAGTCCATAATGAAAATGTTGGATTTTTTGGTTTCTTTGAATCAATTAACGATCAAATAGTTGCTAATAAATTGTTAGATACAGCAAAGAACTGGCTGAAAGAAAAAGGGTTTAGTGCGATGCGTGGACCGGCAAATCCAACAAGTAACGATGAATATGGAGCTTTGCTTGAAGGATTTAATGATACTCCACGATTGCTGATGTCATATAATCCAAAATATTATTTGGATTTATACGATGGTTACGGATTGAAAAAAGCAAAAGATCTTTATGCGTATGATATTCAAAATTCTGAAATGAGTAAAAATGAAAAAATAAAAAGAGTAAATGATTTAGTTATTAAAAGATATGGATTAAAAATTCGCTCCATTGATATGAAAAATTTCCAAAAGGAATTGGATTTATTTAAAATGATTTGGAATAAAACTTGGGCTCCTAATTGGGGCTTTATTCCAATGTCAGAAGCAGAAATTGATGCTGCAGCAAAAGATTTAAAACCATTAATAAATCCGGATTTTGTATTTTTTGCTGAAATTAAAAATGAAGTAATTGGCGTAGTATTAGCAATGCCGGATTATAATCAAATTTTTAGAACAATGAAAGGTCGTCTATTTCCTTTTCAGTTTTTAAAATTATATACGCAAAAGAATAAAATTACTTGGGCAAGAGTTATAGCTTTAGGTGTTTTACCGGAATATCAAAAGAAAGGAATTGACGGAGTTCTTTATTATGAATGTTTAGTACGAGCTGCAAAACACGGAATTACACAAGGTGAAGCAAGCTGGATTCTTGAAGATAATTTAATGATGAACCGCGGCGCTGAAACAATGAATGGTCGTATTTATAAAAAATATAGGATTTACGAAACAAAAATTTAATTTTCTAAACCTTGTTCATAAGTTGAAACATGAGTCGGGTCAATCTTTTTTAATAATTTTAAAATAGATTTATCTTGATAATCCTTTAAATTACTGAAAATTTCTTTATGTTTTGTATCAAAGAAAACTTTTAACAATAAATTCATTCTGCTAATTTGATCATAAATTCCGTCTAAATTACTAACTAATTTTGCAATATTCTTAACAGCTTCTTCTTTATCATCTGCCATTAAATCTAATCCGTTGTAATGGTAATCGTAAAAATCAATTCTAAATTGCTGGAAATTTGATCTTAATAAATCATCAACTAATCCCCTTTTATTAAAAGCTGATGTTTCTAAAGCCCAACCTTTTGAAAAAGCACTATTTGAGCCAAGAATTGCAATATCAGAAGCTTTTGTAAAATATTCATTTCCGGCTAGCGGTTGGTATGAATCCATATCTAAACCAATAATTACAAAAGCATAATAATCTAATAAACTTGTTAGAGGATCAAATTCAGACGGATTGAAATACATTGATTGATTTTTTTCATATGTAAAGCTTACGTTATTATCTTGAATTCTTAACATTGGAGATTTTGCTTCCGAATTATAAATATTTCGTGTGCTGTTTACTATTAGTTGTGCGCTATATGAATTTCCGTCAGAGGAAGAAAAAAATAAATTAAAACTGCATTCAATTTGTTCGCTTTGCCAATCTTCATTCGTGAATTTGTTATTATTTAAGTAATCCTCAACAATTTTATCAAAATTTTCCAAATTATCTCTACCAATAGTTTTTAATTGTTCAGTATTAATAACTACTTTCGCATTTAATTCTTGAGCTAAAGAATATCCACTTAAAGCGAACAATAAAACTAAAGTCAATTTCTTCATTTTTTTTCCATTTTTTAAGAATCTTTATATTGAAAATAAATATTTACTTATACTATTTCAATGTTATTAATCAATTATAAACTTATCTAATTATTTCGTTTACAAAATTTTCCTCAAGAAGTTTCAAAAATAATTTTAATATTTGAAATATTAATTATATCTTAAAATATAAATTTTAAAAGTACATTATATAATATCATTTATATTTTGATGAATAGACTTAATATAGTAATTATTATTTCATTACTTTTTTATTTTAATCAGAAATTAAGCGGACAATTACAGCCCGGTGCAAAACAGATTGCGCTTTCACATTCAGATGTTGCAAACCCAAACGATGTATTTTCAATATTTACAAATCCAGCCGGATTAACCCAAATCAAAAAAACTCAACTTGGAATATTTTATTCTCCTTCCCCGTTTGGAATTAAAGAATTGGCAAATGGATTTTTAGCGTTTAATCAACCAACAAATTTGGGAAGTTTTTCAATCGGTGCTATGAATTACGGTTTTGAACTTTTTAAAGAAAATAGAATTTATTTGGGATATTCAAATAATTTTAGTGATCAATTTCTTTTTGGTATTTCTGCTTTTTATCAAATAATAAAAATTGAAAATTACGGTAATACAAATTTTCTAAACTTTTCTTTTGGAAGTATTTTTCTATTAAATCAAGATTTATCAATTGGATTTTCAATTCATAATCCATTGAGCAACAAAAATTATTCTTCACTCACAACAAATTTCAGAACCGGAATAACATATAATGTTTTAGACAATGCAAAAATTCACTTCGCTGTTTTCAAAGAAATTAATTTCCCAATTTCGGTTAGTTCCGGAATTGAATACGA
>JBGSKB010000504.1:0-5292 GCA_041741395.1 Melioribacteraceae bacterium | reverse complement strand
TGGGAAGGAAGAGGAGTTTCAATTTGGGCAGATCAAAAAAGTGTTGTAGTTGAAAACTGTACTTTCTTTAATTTAGGATTTACTGCAATTCAAATTGAAAGCGGTGCTGCAAAATATGTGAGAATAGTTCATAACACATTTGTAAATGTTGGTCGCATACTTTTACAATCAAGCTGGTGGAGAGATGCATACATTGCAAACAACGTAATAGTTAATGGATTCTGGCATGCTGAAGGTTTTATAGATTATACAAGTGCTGGTCGTGATCCAAGAGCAACTTTCCCGGCTTATTTTAATATTTCGGCTCTACCTTCAATGTACGGTCCAGAAGAAGGAAGACGTTTCCTAATTGCTAATACTGCTTCATATACAGTTCCGGAACTTACTGCGTATTATGGCGATTCATTATTAGTTGGTAAATACATAGATAATCCTGCTAAAGAAGATTTTATTGATGTTTATGAAACAATGAAAATAATGGATACACTTTGGGTTGATCCAGGTATGCCGACAAATACCACTGACAACTATCCAAATATGATTCAAAATATTCAAGATTTACGTGCAGGGGTTTCACCAGCTCATGAATGGTTCTGGAATCTTCCTGTGTATGAAGGTGTTGAATGTTACGAATGTGTTAGCTGGCCTTTACCGGAAAACTTCAAATATACAAATGCAAATTTAATGACAGCTAGTACAAATGGATTACCTTTGGGAGATTTAAACTGGTTCCCAGAAGCTAAAGCAGTTTGGGAAGCTAACCATGCTGACTATGTTGCTTATATTGAAAGTCTTGCAGGAGATGTAGTTAATTATGAATTAGTAGATGAAGCTCAAGCTGAGGATGGAAATCTTGCCGGCGGATCAGAAGTTAAAACAGCTCAAGGGTTATCATATTATGAAATGAATTCAGGTTTTATTGAATGGACTTTTGATGTTGCTGAAGCTGGTCAATATGATATTAATCTTTATTTAAATTTAAAAGGTCGTGGAACAAGTGGTGTAAATTTCTTTGTTAATGGATTTGAAATTCATGATCCAAGAGGTTGGGGACAATATGTATTTGGCAATGATGCTGCAAATACAACTGTTAATGCTGGTTTTGATATAAACAATTGGGGCTGGTGGTTAGTAAAACAAGAGGAGTTGAAAGAAGTAATTGATAATCCAGCTTTAACTCCACTTTATTTAAATGCAGGCACAAATGTAATTCAAATTAAAGCTTCATGGTGTGACAATAAATTTGGCGGTTTTGAATTAAGAAAAGCCGGCACAACCGATGTAGTTCTTACATTAAAAGGTGCAGATGTTACTGCATATTCTGTTGCAAAACCGGTTTTAGAAGGTGCACCATGGGCTCCGCAATGGTTTAAATCGGTTGCATTAAATGGAGGAAGTGCTACAATGAATTTTGACGCTACTTCGGATGGTGATTATGTTGTTCAAGCTTTTTATCAGAATTATAGCGCTGCCTCAACGGGTAGTGTGTTAGTGGATGGAACTGCTGCTGTTACATTTGATTTTAATTCGGATCCGGATTCTGTTGGTTTATCAGGTTTATCAACTGCATTCCCGTTAACTGCCGGAACACATGCAATAGGATTATCTGGAACCGGTGTAAATCTTGATTTAGTTCAGTTGATTAAAAAGTCTGTTGCTGTTGGAGTTGAAGATGATTTATTACCAGAAGGTTATCAATTATCGCAAAACTATCCTAATCCATTTAACCCAAGTACACAAATTAATTTTTCAATTGGAAAAGCTGCTGATGTTAAATTAATTGTATATAATGTGTTAGGACAAAAAGTTGCAACATTATTGAATAAACCTCTAAAAGCTGGTGCGCATATAGTTAATTTCAATGCAAGTAGTTTAAGTTCCGGTGTTTATTTTTATGGCTTAGAAGCTGGTGAATTCAAACTTTATAAGAAAATGATGTTATTAAAATAGTGCCTCCCACTAGGTAATGTAATAAGGTGATTAGCAATTACTAATTGTTGATCACCTTGTTTATTTTTAAAGGAAAATTTTTATTAAATTATGAATAACTTTAACATTTCATAAATTATTTCTAAATCAAAATAAAAACTAAAATTGATGGTTAGAATAAAACAAAAATGGGGTTTTGCATTTTTATTTCTTATTGCACTAATTTATGTCGTAATTTTTTTATATGGGGTATCTTCTACCTCTGATGGAGTAAAGGAAATTTATTTTGCAGATAGAATTACTAAAGCACATAAAATTCTTATTGATAGATATAATGAAATCAATAAAGGTAAAATTAAAGTAATCCCGATAGATTTTTCTAATTATGATTTTAGTACAAATGATAGGAAAGAATTGCTCGCAAGATCTCTGAGAGGTCGCGGAGATGGAATTGACCTTTTAGCCGTTGATATAATTTGGGTTCAAAGATTTGCACGGTGGTGCGAACCATTAGACAAGTATTTCTCAAAAAATGAAAAAGATAAATTACTTGATGTAACAAAGCAATCCTGTTATTACGAAAATGATTTGGTTGCCGTTCCATTAGATGTATCTTTAGGACTAATTTATTACCGTGAGGATATTATTAAAAGTTTGCCAAATGGGAATGAAATTTTAGCTTCACTTGGAGATTTAACATGGGAAAAATTTATTGAGTTAGGTAAAAAAATAAAAATAGAAAATCCCTTTTACATTTTTCCAGCTGCTGATTATGAAGGATTGATTTGTGTATTTGTGGAATTGCTTAACAGCATCGAACCAAATTATTTTAATAAGTATAAATTTGAGTTAAACACGCCGGAAGCCAAAAAAGCATTATCACTTCTTGTAGATTTTGTAAATAAATATAACTTTACTCCAAAAGTTGTAACGGAATTTACGGAAGTTCCGAGTTATTCATACTTCCTAAATAGTAATTCAATTTTTATTAGAGGCTGGCAGACATATAGAAAAGATTTTGAAGATTCACCGTTTGATATTGAGAAAGAAAGAAAATTAAAAACAATGCAAATCCCATACTTTAATGGTGGAAGGAAAGCTTCAACATTTGGCGGATGGAATTTAATGATTCCAAAATTTTCCGAACACAAAGAAGAAACCGTTGATTTTATTAAATTCTTATTAAGCGAAAGTTCGCAAGAAGTAATTTTTGATCAAGCCGGATTTGCACCAGTAATTAAAAAGTTTTATAGTGATGAATATTTTTTAAAAAAATATCCTGAAATTGTTGAACTTAAAAAAATTTATGATACCGGAATATTTAGACCAACGCATCCAGAATACACAAAATTTTCTAAAATTATGGCACATTATTTTACGCTTGCAATTAAAAATAAAATTTCAGTCGATGAAGCTTTAGCAATGGCTTCTCAAGATATTATTTATGATAAAATGCTTGTCAAATAAGTTTATTACAAATGCTAAAAAATAAAATAAAAAATAAATTTACAAAGTATGGTTTTGAAATAAGACACATAACTGTTTTCTTTATTGTTTTAATTTTGTTTCAAATAGTTTTAGCATTTGTTCAAAAATCATCTCTCAATCAATATCTTAACGAAACACAAAACTGGTACCAAAAACATTCTGCTGAAAGATTAGCAATTATTACTTCAACAAGTATGGAACTTCTTTTTGAAAATTTAATTCAACAAAAATTTATTAATGATCTTGAAGAAAGAAAAATAATTTCTTCATTCAACGTAATTGTAAAGCAGCAGTTATTGCAAAAAAGTGTAAATGATATTTTTTTAATTCTAATAAAAGAGAACAACTTATATATAATTGATTCCGGCATTGAACTTCATAAATTCCTTCTAAATAAATTAGAACCATTTAAAGTTGGTCAAACAAAGTATGCGGAAGAGGTTGGTTTATTTATCAGATTAAAAACTACAATGCAGAAAAATGAAATAATTTATAGTGAACTTCATAATAACGAAACATTCAATATACTTGTTCCATTTGTTCCTGATGGAGAATATTTAGGTGTGATGTTTATGAAAATTACACCAAATTTTAATTTCATTTCAAACGAGGTTGCCAAAAATTTTGATAATATTTCAATCATCTATTCAATACTTATCTTTGTTGGACTTCTTGCAATATTTTTAGTTTCATCTCAAGCTGTAAAAGAAAGAAATGAAGCAAGACAAAAACTATTTGAGGAACACGAAGAAAATATTAAAAATCAAGTTAGGGCGGAGAAAGAATCATTATTTACAAAAAGAATTTATCACACTCATCACAAAGCAGAAAAAATTATTGGATTTATAAAAGAAGATGTTCGAAGTGCAAACTCAGAAAATATTTATGATCTTAAACAAAAAATAATAACTTATTCCAATTTCATTTCAAGAATTATTTATGATATGAAATGGTATGATCAAGCAATAAATTCAATAATAAATCCAATGTTCAGAACAGATATTAATCAAGCAATTCGCTTTATTGTTGATAACATATTTCTTAGAATCAGCAGCAAGAATGATATGTTTGAATTTAAATTAAATTTGGATGAAAGCATTCCCAAAGTGCACGTTAATGAATTTATCGTTTGGGAAATTATTGAACCGTTGATTCAAAATAGCATTGACCATGGTAACAAAAAATTTATTAACATTATAGTATCAACTAATCTATATATTGAAAAAAATATTACAACAATTATTATTGAGGATGACGGTGTTGGGGTTGAAGAAGAACTTCTGCTAATAAATGAACAAGGAATTAAAAATATTTTTCTTGAAAATAAAACTACAAAAAAAATGGAAAATACAAATTCTGGTTACGGCTGTTATATTGCTTATCAAATGGCGGTTTCAAGATGCGGCTGGGATTTGGATGTAAATAATAAAATTGATGGCGGATGTATTTTCACTATTAAAATTAAAAACTGAGGATTGAATGTCAGAAAAACCAAAGATAAATATTTTGTTAGTTGAGGACGAAGAATTTGATGTTAAGAGAGTGAAAAATACTTTACGCTATTATGAAAATAGATTATTTGTAGATAAAGTTGTTTCAAATGGAAGAGCTGCAATTGAATTTATAAAAGAATTTCCGGATCGGTTTGATGTTGTTATACTTGATTATCAAATTTCAGGTGGTTGGAAAGGTGAAGAATTAATTCAAAAAATTAAAGAATGTGACAGATTTATTCAAATTATTGTAATTACAAAAATGACAATAAATATTACTGATTACGATTTCGCAAATAGTCTAATAAAATCGGGAGCATTCTGGTATTGCACAAAATTTCCGGGAAATATTGAGGATTATATTTATCAACCAACAGATTTT
>JBGSKB010000503.1:0-14056 GCA_041741395.1 Melioribacteraceae bacterium | reverse complement strand
TTTCCATTGAATTTGCCATTAGACGGATAGCCCAACCATTTTCAGTGAAATCATTGTCAGAAATATTAACTCTATTAGATCCTTCTATATAAATACCGCTTGAATTTTTATAAAAAATATTATTTTCAATATCACTATCAGTAATATCTTTTAGCAAAATTCCATAAGAAGCTGCTCCCCAATTTCGTTCAAACCGATTATTAATCATTTTAACTTTTTTTGTGTACATAACCGCAACACCAGCACCATTCTTGTTAAACGTGTTGTTTGAGTAGCTGCAATTATCAGAAAACATAAAATGTAGACCGTAACGTAAATTCTTTTCACTTATATTGTTCTTGATGTAACTCTCTCTTACAAATTCGAAATAAATACCATCTCGATGTCCGCTGATAAAGTTGTTTTCGACTATGATGTTTTTACAATACCAGAGATGAATTCCATTACCCGAATACGATTCCTTTTTTGTATAAGCCTTTATTACATTTTTTTTAATTATACTTTCTGATGTTTTTGCAAGATAAATAGCGAAAAAATTATTATCAAAAATATTATTTGAAACTTCACATCCTTTTACTGAATCTAGTTTTATTGCTGCGTTATCATCAATAAAACTTATGCCCGTTTTTATAAATGTTATACCTGAAATTTTTACTGAATCAGATTTCACATTTATAATTTGATATTTATTTTGTCCGTCTATTATTGCCTTTTCATAACTAACTAATTCAATTCTCTTATCAATAATAATATCATGTTCAAAATACTTTCCTTTATGCAAAATTATTTTATCGTAATCCTTAGAAAATCCTAAAGCCGATTTTATACTTTTATGGGGATATTCTTTCCCAACATGTATTTCATTTGCATTAAGAAAATGTGAATTAAATATAATTAACCAAAGTAAATGAATACTAATGATGCGTTGTTTGATGTTGCCACTCATGATTAACATATTCAATTAATTCATTCCATTTTAATTCTCTACCTTGATACTGATTCTTAATTTTATTTAAATCTGTTTGAGAAGAAAATGCTGTAAGATTTAATCCCATTGGACTTATTAAATTTTCACTTAACAAAAAGTAAGCTTTATTTTTATCAACTAATTCGTTCTTATTTAAAAAGTCTGTAACCCATAATGTTGAATTATCATCATCATTCATGTTTTTTGAATAAAATACTAAACATTCAATTGAATCGAATTTATAAATTTTCCCTTTTGATGTAACTAATTCGGTTCCGTATTTTGGATCCATAATTTGCATTCTGCATTTATCACAGCTATCATGACCGTAATTAATTGGTTCCGGTCCGTTTGAACAATTAGTACTGGCCAAAAGAATTATTCCGAATAAAATATTTTTCATAAAGTTTTTTTCCTTTTAATTTTTTTATTTAACAAAACATAGCTCCCAAGTAGAAAAGATATGCCAATAAAGTAACTGCCAATATCCGGTAATGAAATTGATTTCATATTTAGCAATTGCTTTGAACCTAATAAAGGTGGTTGATATGTCATCCCCGGTACTTTTATTGGCGCAGTTGGATTTAAATTATGGCCGTAATCATATCCCCAAATGTAAAAATCATATAATCCGGCTATCATAAGAATAATAATTAGAGCCAGCCAAATTGTAAGCAATCGTTTCCTTTTTAAAATTGATACTAATATTCCAACAGCTATAAGAAATAAAACAATGTATGGCATTATTTTTAATTCCGGTATTGATGATGGAACAATTTCTTTCATACCGATGTAATGATTTAGTTTATTGATATTATTCAAATCATGTTCATTTAGACCTGTAATTTGATTGACCCAAATTCTTAAACCAATTCCTTCAGGATATTGTGGAGCTTGTAAATCTATTTTCCAAATCGGAAATAAAAATGCACCGATTAAAATAATGGCAGCTAAAAAAATTAGAATCCTTTCGTTTTTATTCATCATATTCACCTCATCGTTCACTAACTAAAACGTAAAAACGGTTGTCTCAAAATTGTATAGAATGGAGCCTTAATCCTATCATAATTAACATTGTTAACTATTACATTCCGAGACAACCTATTTCAAAATCCTTAATTATATTTTAATTCAGTATTGCTATTCCTTGACGAAACCCTTACGTAACCTTGCATTTCTTGATGTAGCGCTGAGCAAAAGTCTGTACAATAAAATGGATAAACTCCTTCTGATTTGGGTTCCCAAATTGCAGTTCTTGTTTGTCCGGGCATTATTAAAAGTTCTGCCGTATTCATACCTTTAACCGCAAAACCATGAGGAATATCCCAATCTTGTTCTAAGTTCGTTATATGAAAATATACTTTGTCACCAATTTTAATTCCTTCAATATTATCCGGCTTAAAGTGAGTTCTCGTTGTTGACATATAAATATGAACTTCATTTCCATTTTTTTCAACTTTTGCGTCCTTTTCTGATCTTAATCCATATTTATGGCTGTTTTTTCCTAACTCATAAATTTTCTTTTGATTTTTCATAAGAATTTCAGCAGGTATTCCCTGTGCATAATGAGGTTCACCAATAGTTGGAAAGTCCAAGAGCAATTTCATTTTATCACCGGAAATATCAATCAATTGAGCAGATTGACATAGTTCCGGTCCGGTTGGTAAATATCTGTCCTTTGTAATCTTATTTAGAGCGACAACATATTTACCAAAAGGAGTTTTACTATCTCCGCCCGGAATCATCAAGTGACCAATTGAATAATATGTTGGAATTCTATCAACAACTTCCCAAGTGCCCAATTTCCATTTAACAATTTCTGAAGAAATAAATGCTGAAGTATAAGCATAACCGTTGCCGTCAAACTCAGTGTGCAATGGGCCTAAACCCGGATCATTTACTTCGCCGGCAATTACAGATTCATATTTTAATACCGGAATTCCAAAAATTTCTGAAATGAATTCCTTGTTTTCAATGGCTTTTATCATTTTAGAAAATGAATGAACTGGGATAACTGTTGCAAGTTTTCCACCGGCAACAATATATTCACCCGAAGGATCAACATCAACGCCATGAGGAGATTTTGGAGTTGGTAAATAGTAAATCAACCCAGGACAATCTTTGGGATCTAAAACAAGAATTTTCTTTTCCAGATTTGAAGTAGCAGTATGCGTTTCTTCATCATAAATATTATGATAGTATTCCGAATTGTAAGTTTTACCTTTTCCTTCTTTTATATATTCTTCTGCCTTTTTCCAATTTATTGCCGCAATAAAATCTTTATCATTTTGCGATGCATTTATTTCCAACAGTGTGCTTGCTTGTTCACTATTATAAGATGTAAAAAATGCCCATCCGTGAGAAGGTCCTTTTCCGGCATGAGCTAAATCATAATTAAACCCAGGTACAAGTATTTGAAATGCAATATTCATTCTTCCGGATTCCGGATTTACTTTAATAAATGAAATTGTTCCTTTAAAATTTTCTTTATACGAAGAAATTGGAACATCTTTTTGAGGAATCGGAACACTAAATCTTGTTGAAGCCACAACGTATTCTGTATTCATTGTAATAAATGGAGAACCATGATTGCCTGCGGAATTTGGTATTTCTATTATTTCCTCAGTTTCAAAAGTGCTTAAATTTACTCTTGCAACCCTTGGAGTATTATTAGCATTTATAAATATCCATCTGCCATCTGGTGTTCCATCAGTTTGTGATAACTCCGGATGATGAGCATCATCCCAAGGTATTTCTCCATATGAAGTTTGCAACATTGGTTTTGTTTCCGGAGTGTAACCATATCCGTTCTCCGGATGTTGCGCAAATATTGGAATAATTTTAAATAATCTACCGGATGGTAATCCGTAAACTGTTATTTGTCCGCTAAATCCACCCGACATAAAAGCATAAAATTCGTCATACTCTCCGGGTGCAACATAAACTTTTTCGGCAGCATCACTTGTTCCCGGTTTTCCATTATTTCCCGAGCAACTATAAATTATTGCTAAGAAAAAAATAGAAATTATAAATCTTGTTTTTTGTTTCTTTGACATATAATTCTCCTTTTAATGTGAGGATTCCATTCTTAAATATTCGAGCAGTGCTCTGGCATTATCTTGTGTTACATTTTGAAAGGTCATTTGATTTGCGTGAATTCCTAATAACTTTTTAGCTTCCGGATGTTTTTTTGTCATTTCTTCCGGATTTAAAATCATATTCATTATGTACTCCGGAGTTCTTCTTTCAGTTACACCACGAAGTGCCGGACCGGTATATCTTTCATCCATTTTATGACACTGCATACATTTTTCTTCAAATAATTTTTTCCCATCATCTGCTAATGATTTACTAAGTTCACCCAAAGTAATTTTCTCTTTTATCGGTCCAACTCCGTTTTCTAATTCGAAAAGTGTTAAACCAAATTTTTGCGCAAGTTTTTCTTTTACAGAGTTGTTAGTACCACTTGAATTATTTGAATCGTTGCTATCACTACATTTAAATAAAGATATAGAGACTATAATTATTGCTACAATTTTATATTTCATTGATTATTCCTATTGATTTATTAATATATATTGTCTTATTTTAGTATAAAAAAACTGTCCGATTTTATATTTTCTAAATTTGATGATACAAGTACGTTTTTTAAATTTACCCAATGGTTATGAACTGAACATTTACATTGGTTACAATCATCAGATAATCCTATTAAACATTTTGTGTAAAATTTTTCACTATCAAAAAGATTTATTAATTCCTTTATTTCAATTTCATTATTTGATTTCAATAATTTAAAACCACCACCTTTTCCTCTCTTTGAATAAACAAATCCCCGATGTGTTAATCTCTGCAAAATTTTAGAAAGGTATTCCTTTGGTATTTTAATTGCGGAAGAAATATCACCCGCACTTAGGTATTTGTATCCCTTAACTTCATTCATATATATTAGAATCTTAACACTATATTCTGTACTTTTATTAAAAATCATAATTCGTCAGTTTTTGATATCAGATTTTTTATTCTGATTAAAAGTAAGAAATTAATTATCTTTTGTCAATCATAAAATAACTTTTTGCGAAACTTTAATTTTTTTCTTTACTGATTCTTTTAACAGTTATATGATGATAAGAAATTGGTGGATTTTTCTCTCTCAAATATTCTTTAACTTTAATTTTAATCTAAATATTTCGACTAAAATTAATTTGTAATTGCTTTAACTCAGTAGAAAATTTATTTTTAATAACTTTTAAAACTTTATTGTAATCATGCTCGATTCTTTTTTGATCATAAACCTCGTGGGAAGTTTTTTTCAAACCATCTGCTGTTAGCACAAAACTTAAATTAGGCTTAACGCCGACTTTCTTTAAACAGCTTTTTGCGCATTCAAGAAGACAACCATCAATATCATTTATTGATTTACCGGATTGAGCTTTCTTAACCAATGATGGTATGTTTCCTCCAATGCCCGTAATGCAAGACATTTCAGCAAATCTAATTTAACTGCAATACTATTAGCATTTGTGCAATGTTGCTACAGCCTGAACATGAATAAACTATAGGCAATTCTTTGTATTTATTTAAAGTCAATTTATGGAAATTAGTTTTCTTTAATCATAGTTAAGAGCATTTTAGTTTTTTCATTTGCAACTAGGCTATGAGGAATGTTTTGTGGAAGTAAAATTATTTCACCGGCTTTAATATTATGTGGATTTCCGCCAATTTTAATTTCCATTTCACCTTCAGCAATAAATACTAATGCTTGAAATGGAGAAGTATGTTCTGTTAAAGATTCACCTTTATCAAATGCAAATAACGTAACATTCCCATTTTTATTTTTAATTATTTGTTTACTCACAATAGAACTGTTTTGAAAATCAACTTGTTTTATAAGTAAATCAGCTTTTATTTCAGACATTTTAACTCACTCAATTTTATATTAATTTTTGCATTAAATTTTGTATTTAATAGAATCTGTTGGACAAACGGCCACACATCTAACTTTACTGAATAAAGTACATTCATCGCAATTATCCGCAATGATAAAAAAATGTTCTACAGATAGCGGATTAAAAAATTTTCCAGTATTTCCCAAATTAACTCCAGGTTCATAAATTGTTTCGGTAGGACATTCAATTGCACAAGCTCCACAGTTAATACATTCTTCTGTAATGTAATATCCCATTAAAATTTTTCACCTTTAGCTTCACGATATTGGCTTCCGACTGGTCTAATTCTTCCCCACATTGAATAAAAGAAAAGCAAAATTGCAATTAATTGGAAAAACGAAAATATTGTTACCATAATATTGATCCAACCAACGTAATAAAAATTTACAATAATTTGAAAAAGAAATCTTAATGCGGTTGAAATTGTAATTAATAAATATGTTAATAAAATTAAAGTCGGATTATATTTTTTATCTTCCTTTTCAGCTCTCGGAAAAAACCATAATGCTACACCCATAATCATCATCATAACAGATCCAACAAGAATAATATGTACATGTGCGGAAATAAATGACGGTCCAATTGGAACATGAAGAAAATCTTTTGAAACGGAAATATACAATCCAGATAAAATTCCAACTATTAAAAAAACAATACTCGTTTTTATAAAATATCTTACTGTTGAAAACATTTTATATTATCTCCATTTATTGGAATAAACTTACTTATTGTTTATAAAATCTGTTTGCACAAATTATTTTACATACTATGATATTTTTTATTTAACAATGTAAGTATAAACTTCATCGAACGATTTATTTTCTGAGAAAACTTCAAATCCTTTTTCTTTAACAATATCAATTAATGGGCCAGGAAGAAAAGGGGTAATTAATAAATAGATATCATTTTTATTTAGAGTTAAAATATCTTTACTAACTTTAGCAATAGGATGTGCTCCATTCTCCAAGTCAATTCTAGCATCATAAGTTATTTTAATGTTTTCATCTAAAACCCAATTTGGTTTTGTAAGATTTTCTTTTTTATTTTCTTCAACTTTAATTTTTCCTTGACCAGCAGCAATTCTCAGTTGGTTAATCAATTCAGCTAATGAAACTCCGCCAACTTTACTAGCTTGTCGTAGATTTGTAACTTTTGCAATTGTTTTTCGCAATATTGGATTTTTTAACTTTTTAAAAGGCGGAGCAATTTCAATTAATTTATCTTCAAGTTCCGGATAATTATTTAATAAATCCGAAACTTTTGTTTCCGGTGTAATTTGTAATTTATTCATTTTATTTCCTTATTATTTAAAGAGATCTCTCACTACGTTCGAGATGACAATTAGTTCTTTTTTTGACTTCTAACTTTTCACTTTTTTCGTTTCATGTTTTACGTCTCAATGATTTTAATTTTCGTACTTCAAAAGCCTTCTCTCACCCTCAATTTTATTGACTTTTGTAATATCTTGTGTAACTTCTACGGTTCCCAAATATTCATTATTTTTATTTCGCACGGCATAGTAAGCAATGTGAATTAATTTTCCACCTATGTTAATCCAGAAAATTGCTTCATCTTGTTTTCCGGTTTTAAAATCATTTACAATTTGATTTACAATATGCACACTGCTCGGCGGATGACAATATTGAACCTCTCTTCCAAGAATTGCTTTTGCGCGACTAAAAATTCTCTCTTTACCTTCGGAGAAATATCTCACTTTATCATCTTTATCGACAAAAGTAATATCTTGCGGAATGCTGTTCAGCATTGCTTCAAGTTCTTCCACAGTAAACGAACCGGTAGAAAGTTTAATTTTTTTATCAGAAGAATTATCAAATTTTTCATCAATTGTAACATTTGGTTTCCACTCAATTTCCGGAGAGTAAAGACAAAATCCAATTTCATCACTTTGTTTATAAGTTTCATACCAATCAATTTCCGTTAAAGTATCCATACACATCGGAAATAAAATTTGCTCTTCATTATAGAACATTTCTTGAATTCCGTTTATTGCCGGATAAAACATTAATTCCCAAAATCCTTCAACTTCTTCTTTTGTTACTTGCGGAATTTCGCGTAAAAGCTCAATACTTGATTTTAAGAATCCCCTTATTTCATCGTGCTTTCCCCACATTACCATTGGCGGACCGGTAATATTATTTTTCTCCAAATAAGGGAAAATTAAATTTTCTTTTCGCACATAATGTTTTTCAATATCCATCAAATTGTTAAAATGTTGATGAATTAGCATAAGTAAATCATTGCAATTTTCTTCGGAATTTCGCGAATTAATTTTGTGATAAATATGCTGAATTTCATCAATTTCTTTTTGCAATGCAGAATTTTCTTTTATGAAAGTATCAACCGGATGGCCGGCTGGAATTCCTTTTGCCATTGATGTATCAATATTTCCCTTTAATGCGGCAGTGTGAATATCGCAAAATTGTAAAACTTCTTCGCGTTCCAAACCTTCGCTAATTAATTCTTCTTCCGCTTGAACAACTTCACCGTAGGGAACGCTTCCCATTAACTCAGTTAATTCCTTTTGTACATCTTCTGCAGATTTATTTTTATGAAGAGTTAAAATTAATTCTTTTAATTTATCAACTCTTAATCTGCTGTTATTTATTAATTCGCTCATTTATTTTCCTTTCAAAATATTTCTAAAATTATTTAGACTAAATATATATAAGAAGAATAAAAAATCCGAATATAAAATTTCGACAATGAGTATTATTCTGTGATTTACGACAATTAAAATTTTTAATAGAATTTTGGATTAAACTTTTCACTTGACAAGTCAATAATTTTAGCATAAATTTGTTAGTGAATGTTAACAAACTTTATTGGATTTGAGAAATGCCAAAATTTACAACTGAAGAAAGACAAAAAACAATTATTGATGAAGCACTAAATATTATTCATGAAGGCGGATATGAATCATTATCCATCAGAGAATTGGCTTCGCGTGTAAAAATAAGTGAACCGGCAATTTATCGTCACTTTTTAAATAAAGAAGATATTGTGTTGGGAATTCTTTCAAGAATCAGCAATTTTGATCAAAAATTAATTGAAAGTGTGAATAAGAAAAATGATCCAAAAGATAAATTGAATGAATTTATTTTGTTTCATTTTAATTTTCTCGATAAAAACAAAGCTATGACTTCTGTAATTTTTTCTGAAGAAATGTTTACTCAAAGCAAAATTTTGAAAGAAAAATTAATGCAGATAATGGGTCTAAGATTAAAAATAATTGTTGAAATAATTAATGAAATTAAAAGTAATCAAAAAGTGAAAGATATTGATGCTGCAGAACTTGCCAAAATTATTATGGGATTTATAAGAATATGCGTACTTGAGTGGAAGCTGAGCAATTTTAGTTTTTCACTAAAAGAAAAAGGTGAAAACATAACAAAAACGTTTGAAAAGCTAATTTTTTAACGCATTTATAAAATAATTACAAAGGCATATTAACTAAAAAGGGAAAAAATTTTTAAAACATAAGTTAGTTAACATTAACTAAGGATAACATATAATGAACAAACTACTAATTAAACTTCTAAACTTTCCATATTTGATATTAATGGTAATGTTAATTCTCTCCGTGATATTTTTTTCTAAAATGATTGAAAACTCGCGAATGGAAACCGATCTTGATGAATATATGCCGCAAGATCATCCCGCATTTGTTTACAGCGATAAAGCTGAAGAATGGTTCAATATTAAAGACGGAATTATTGTTGCCGTAGAAAATAAAAATGGCGTTTATAATAAAGAAACTTTGCAGATAATTAAAAATCTTACAAAGAAATTTCAAAAAATGCCGCAGATTGAAAAGGAAGATGTTACATCTCTCTACACAGCAGATAATATTGTTGGAACGGAAGACGGAATGGATGTAAAAGCATTTTTTACAAAAGTTCCGGAGAGTGAAAATGAATTGAACGAACTTCAAGAAAAAGTAAAATCAAATGATATGGTTTACGGAAGATTAGTTTCTGAAGATGAAACGGTTTCCGTAATTATTGCCGCAATTAATGATGATGTTTTCACACAAGAATTTTATGAAGAAATTCTTGATGATGCAAAACAAGCAGAAACAGAAAATGTAAAACTTCATGTTGCCGGAAGACCAATAGTAGAAGGTACAATGGCGCTTCTCGGTCCAGCCGATATGAAAAAAATGGTCCCGATTGTTTTAATTGTAATTATTCTTGTTTTGTACATCACAATGCGAAGTGTAAGAAGTACGGCTTTAACAATGCTCGTTGTTTTGTTCAGCACGCTTTGGGCTTTTGGTTTAATGGCACTAGTAAATATTCCAATTTATGCAGTTTCCACCATGATTCCAGTTATGCTTATTGCAATTGGAGTTGCCGATGGAATTCATCTTTACAGCCATTTGCAGCTTTTTGTTTATAAAAATCCCAATGCAACAAAAAAAGAAGCTGTTTCCGATATGCTGATTAAAATGTGGAAGCCAGTTGTAATGACATCAGTAACAACTGCAATTGGATTTATTTCATTGTTAACTTCACAAGTTTATCCAATAAAATATTTTGGAATTTTTACCGCTTTCGGAGTAATGGTTGCAATGGTTTTCTCATTAGTTTTAATTCCAGCCGGCATTATGATTTTTGGTTTGCCAAAAAGAAAGTTTAAAGAAAAAATGCAAGAGAATAATCACTTTGCATTTTCTTTAACGGAAAAAATAATAAAACACAAAAGTATTTCAATTATTGCAACTATAGTTATTGTAGCCGGTTCTATTGTTGGAATTACAAAAGTTTGGATAAACTCAAGCTTTCTCGATAAGTTTGAAAAAGACAGCGAAATAGTTCTTACAGATAAATTTATCAACGAACATTTCGGCGGAACTTCAACAATAAATTTAATTCTTGATAGTAAAGAAAAAGACGCATTCAAAAATCCCAATGTATTAAAACTTGTTTCAACAATGCAGAATGATGTTGTTAAAACCCAAGCGCTGGTTGGCAATTCCTTTTCACTTACTGATTACATTGAAAGAATGAACAAAGTAATGCACGCCGATAATGAAAAATTTAATTCAATTCCCGATCAAAAAGATTTAATTGCTCAATACTTACTTTTATATGAAATGTCCGGCGATCCGGAAAATCTTTGGAAGGTTGTCGATTACAATTACAATAAACTTAATGTAAACTTCCAGCTTAAAAGTGATAATTCAAAAGCAATAAATTCTGCAATTTCTGAAATAGAAAAATATAAAGACGATTTCAAAAAACTTGGAATTGAAATGAACTACGCCGGTTCCGGCTACAAAGGTTTAGTGTTTACGGATTTAATTCTCGAAGGTCAAATAATGAGTTTAATAATGTCGTTATTCATCGTAATTATTTTAATCGCAATAATGTTTAAGAGTATAAATCTTGGATTGATCGGTTCCGTTCCAATAATCATAACAGCAGTTTTGGGATTTGGTATAATGGGCTGGATGGATATTCCGCTAAACACAACTACGGCTTTACTTTCAAGCATTGCAATTGGAATTGGAATTGATTATGCAATTCACTTTTTAGAACAATACAAATTTTATTCGCAAAATAACAACAAACTTTTAACAGCACAAAATACAATGTCACATTCCGGAAGAGCAATTTTATTCAATGCAGTTGTGGTTATTGCGGGGTTTCTTGTTTTGCTTTTTTCAGTATTTCCTCCAAACAGAGAATTGGGTGCGTTGGTTTCAATAAATATGTTTATCAGTTTTATTGGAACAATGACAATTATGATGATTTTATTAAACATGTCAAACATTTACTTTAAAAATAAAAAGGAGAACTAAAATGAAAACCTTAAAAATAATGGCAATACTTTTTGCAGTAATTCTAATTTCAATCAATGAAAATTATGCACAAAAATTAACCGGTTTAGAAATAGTTGAAAATGTTTATAACAGATCTGTTGGTGAAGATATGACAGCAGATTTAACAATGACACTAACAAATTCATCCGGCGATAACAGAGTTAGAAAGATCAAACAATTTTCTAAAGATTTTGGAAAAGTTGAAAAGAAGATTATGTTTTTCGTAACACCGGCGGATGTAAAAAATACATCATTTATGAATTGGAGTTATGATGAAGAAGGAAAGATTGACGATCAATGGATTTACTTACCGGCATTGAAGAAAACTAAACGAATTTCAAGTGATAGCAAAAGTGATTACTTCATGGGTTCTGATTTTACTTATGATGATCTTGGTGACCGTCAGCCGAAACAAGACAACCATAAATTATTGCGCGTAGAAAATGTAAATGGTGAAAATTGTTTCGTTGTTGAAAGTACACCAAAAGATAAAGATTATATGTGTTCCAAAACAATTACTTGGATTATTAAAGACAAATGGATTGGATTGAAAAAAGAGTTTTATGATGAGGATGGTGAATTACTTAAAATTTTAAATGTAGATAAATACGAAAGCATAAACGGATTTTTAATTATTACGCACACAGAAATGAACAACAAACAAAATGATCACAAAACAATTATGGAATTGAAAAACGTAAAAATCAATACCGGCATTGATGATGGTAAGTTTACCGAAAGAATTATGATAAAAGGAATGTAAAAAACAGTACTCAGAAAACAGAATTCAGAATGCAGAATAAAAAAGTTTAACAAAAATAATTGCTATTCCCGCATGTTTTTAGCGGGAATCTATTATTGCTTTTAATTTGCGATCTCAATTGTGAATTAACAAAAGTTTTTAAGTATCAAAAATGATTAGGAAACAAAAAATGAAAACGAAAATAATTTTAATATTGCTAATTATTGCAAACGGATTGTTTGCTCAATCAGTCGATTTTTCCGGATATGTCAGAAATTATTCGGGAATGCTTGCCGGAAACGGAAATACGGATTTTGTAATTCAGCAAAATACTTTCAATCTAAATATTGAAAAAAATCTCGGTGTTTCATCGTTCAAAGTAAATCCAATGCTTTATCATAATAATCAAGATAGTTTAACACTAAAACTGCGCGAGATTTATCTCGATCTAAATTTTGATAATATTGATATTCGTTTGGGAAAGCAGCAAATAGTTTGGGGAAAAGCAGATGGAGTTTTCATAACCGATATAATTTCACCAAAAGATTTGTATGAATTTCTTCTTCCGGATTTTGATGAAATTAGAATTGGTGTAATCGGCGCAAAGCTAAATTACTATTTGGGAAATAATACTTTTGAATTCGTTTGGCTTCCGGTTTTTACTCCAACAAATTTACCAAGCGATAATTCAATTTGGGCGCCGCAAATGAATTTTGCAATTCCGCCAACTTTTGATAATTCGAAAAAAGAAATTATTCCTTCTTTAGAGAATAGCGAAATTTTCTTGAAATATTCCGCACTAACAGAAATTGTTGATTTTGAATTAATGGGCGGATATATGTTTGATGACGATGCGGTAATGTTCAGCACAATTATGTCGAATAATCTTGGCGGAATAAATTTAACAATTACTCCAGAATATAAAAGATTATCTGTTGCGGGCGGAAGTTTTAGCACAACTCTTGGTCCCTTTGTTTTTCGGGGCGAAGGAGCTTATTACTTCGGAAAATATTTTAACACTTCGAACTCTGCAATAAATAATGGAATTACTAAGAAAGATTATATTCATTATATGATTGGAACGGACTTTGCATTATTTGATGTAAATATCAGCACCCAATTTATTCAAAAAGCAATTTTAGATTATGAAGAAATTATTCAGCCGAATAATTTATTTAATGATGAATATAATAATATGCTAACCTTTCTCGCAAAATATTCTATGTTGAATGAAACATTGGATTTAGAACTTTTTACTTATTACGATTTTGAATTTGACGATGCGTTAATTAGACCAAGAATTTTATATGATTTTTCAGATGCAATTAATCTACAATTTGGAGCAAATATTTTTACCGGCTCAAGCGGACAATTTGGTCAATACAATTATAACGATATGATTTACGGAAAAGTGATTTACAGTTTTTAAACAATTAAAATTTACCACATAAAAGAAGACCCCAAAATTTGGGGTCTTTTTGAAAAGTTATTCTTGTTTATGACCTTTCTCAGTGACTCTCTATACGAACCAATTTGTGAGTCAATTGAATGCT
>JBGSKB010000502.1:0-1990 GCA_041741395.1 Melioribacteraceae bacterium | reverse complement strand
TTATGCTTTTACTTTTTTTTATGATTGCCACTACAATGAGAGAACAAGAAATATTTGTAAAATTTGTACTTCCGGAAGCAAAAGCTGTTCAAAAAATAGAAGACAAAAGACTTGTTTCATACATTTGGATTGGTGATAATGAAAGAATTCAAATAGATGATAGTATCGTAGAACTTAAAGAAATTCAAGATATTATGTATAAAAAAAGAGTTGATATTCCCAAAGTAATTGTTTCTTTAAGAGTAGATAAAAATTCGAGTATGGGTTTAATTACCGATATTCAACAAGCATTGAGAAAGGCTGATGCAAGAAGAATAAATTATTCAGCTAGTAGCAAGTTGTAGAAAATATCTTTTTAATTTTATAAGCAGGTTATATTTTTATAACCTGCTTTTTTTTTAAATTGTATTTCTTTGTAGGTTTGAAAATGACACTAAAAGATAAAATTAATAATGATCTAAAAGAAGCAATGAAATCTCAGGATAAAGTTAGGCTTAATACAATTAGGTCAATTAGAGCCTTAATCTTAGAATTTGAAAAAAGCGGCATAGTAAAAGAATTGTCATCCGAAGATGAAATAAAAATGTTAAGTTCCGCAGCAAAAAAAAGAAGAGATTCAATTGAACAATATTCAAATGCCGGAAGAACTGATTTAGCAGAAAAAGAAAGTCAAGAATTGGAAATAATTCAAAGTTACCTTCCAAAACAGCTTTCAAGTGAAGAAATTTTGATCAAAATCAAAGAAATTGCTAATGAAATTGGTGCCGTTTCAAAAGCTGATTTTGGAAAACTTATGCCTGCCGCAATGAAAAATCTCAAAGGTTTGGCAGATGGTAATGAAATTAGAAAAATTGTTGAATCTTTTTTAGGTTAGAATTTGAATTTCATTGATTATATCCTGATTGCTATAATTTTAGTAGGCTTTATTTTAGGTTATAAAGACGGATTAGTCAGAAAATTAATTGGTTTAACTGGTTTGATTTTAGGAATTTATCTTGCAATAACATATGCCGGAACAATTGGAGAACAATTAGCTCCAATTTTTAATAATGAAATATATCTTGCTAAAATGATTGGTGGATTTGTAATATTTTTGGGTACAATTTTAGTTGCATCAATTATTAAAAGATTAATCCATCCAGTTGATAAAGTAAATAAATTTGTAAATCAGCTTCTTGGCGGAATTACCGGAACTGTTCAAATAATATTTTTCGCAAGTGTATTTCTATTACTTCTAAATGTTATAAATATTCCCAAACAAAAAGACAAAGATAATTCACTTTTATATAGTTCAATTTACAATGTAACTCCAAGTATAATTGACTTAATAATTGGATCAAATTTTAAAACCGAAGGTTTTCTTAAAGATTATATTGATACTAAAAATGATGAAGAAGTTCCCGAAGATTTTACCGAACCGATTGATTTAGATACTCTTAATTCTAGTAATGATAAGTAATATAGCTTTAGAAAAATTAGAATACAGTAAAGTGCTGAATTTTATTTCAAACTATGCTGTAACTGAATTCGGCAAATCTCAAATACTTTCACAAAAACCTTTTTTAGATAAAACTTCTGCAATTTCAAAAGGCACATTAATTACTGAAGCAAAAGAAATTCTTATAAATTATGAATATCCACCAATTAATTATTTACCAAATCTTCAAAAAATTTTAATTCAGAGTAAGGTTCTTGGTTCTATTTTAAAAAAAGAAGAAATAATTAAAATTTATGAACTTTCACAAATATCAAGAAGGATTTATTCATTTTTAAAATCAAATGCATTAAACACTGAATTATATCAAAAATATTCAAATTCATTTTTTGCCGATAAAAATTTTGAATCACTTTTTGCAAAAATATTTAATGAAGTTGGAGAGATTCGAGATTCTGCAAGTTCAAAACTAAGTGAAATTAGAAAAGAAATAATCAAAAAAAATTCATCGCTTACAATTGTTGTAGAAAAAATTCTAAAAGATTTAAGCGGTTC
>JBGSKB010000501.1:0-4137 GCA_041741395.1 Melioribacteraceae bacterium | reverse complement strand
ACATCTGAATTATAATTATAAAATGTGGGATGCAAAAATGACATTAAAATTAGAAAAATTAAAATACTTTACACCAAGAAAAGGTCCGGTATTATTAGTTATTATGGATGGGGTAGGTTTTGGCAAACAAGATGAAAGTGATGGAGTATTTTTAGCTAAAACTCCGAATTTGGATAAACTTCTCACTCTGCCAAATAAAACAAGATTAAAAGCACATGGAACCGCTGTTGGTTTACCGAGTGATGATGATATGGGAAACAGTGAAGTCGGACACAATGCACTTGGTGCCGGTCGTATTTTTGATCAAGGTGCAAAATTGGTAAATGCATCGATTGAAAGCGGTGAAATATTTCAATCTGAAAATTGGAATAAAGTTCTCGAAACCGGTAAAGCTGGCGGGACAGTTCACTTTTTAGGATTACTTTCTGATGGAAATGTCCATTCACACATAAAACAACTTTTTATTTTGATAAATAAATGTGTTGAAGCCGGCGTTAAAAAATTAAGAATTCATGCTTTGCTCGATGGACGAGATGTTCCGGGAAGATCAGCACCAAATTATATTAATCCAACTGAAGAATTGCTGCAAAAAATTTCAAAAGAAAAAGGTTATGATTATAATTTCGGGTCCGGCGGCGGTAGAATGATTACAACAATGGATAGATATAATGCCGATTGGGACATTGTTAAACGCGGCTGGGATGCACACGTTTTAGGAATTGGAAGAAAGTTCAAAAGTGCAACCGCAGCAATTAATACTTATTATTCGGAATCTGAAAAAATTGATCAATATTTAGATCCGTTTGTAATTGTTGATGAAAATGAAAAACCAAACGGAACAATTCTAGATGGCGATGCAGTTGTAATGTTTAATTTCAGAGGTGATAGAGCAATTGAAATAAGTCGAGCATTTGAAGAAGAAAACTTTGATAAATTTGATAGAGTTAGAGTTCCAAAAATATTTTACACCGGAATGATGGAATATGATGGCGATTTGCATATTCCAACAAATTATTTAGTTAAACCTCCCAAAATTGAGCGAAGCATTAGCGAATATATGTGTGCTGAAGGTTTAAATACTTTCGCAATTTCTGAAACACAAAAATACGGACACGTAACTTATTTCTGGAACGGAAACAAATCCGGTTATGTTTGTAAAGATCAGGAAACTTATATTGAAATTCCTTCGGATAAAATTGAATTTGATAAAGCTCCACGAATGAAAGCTGACGAAATTACACAGAAAACTATTGAACTTTTAAAATCCGGAAAATATCAATTTGGAAGAATAAATTATCCAAACGGAGATATGGTTGGTCATACCGGAGTTATGGAAGCAGTAATAAAATCAGTTGAAGCCGTAGATGATGGTTTGGCTAAACTTCTTCCGGTAATTGATGAACTTGGCGGAATTGCATTAATTACTGCAGATCATGGAAATGCAGATGAAATGTTTACGGTTAACAAGGGAATTAGAACTCCAAAAACTGCTCATACTTTAAATCCCGTTCCGTTTATTATTTATGATCCTAATTTTAACGGTGAATATAAAATGGCAGAAATTGATACTCCGGGTTTGACAAATATTGCCGGAACAATTTTAAATTTATTGGGCTATGAAAATGTTGATGATTACGATAAATCTTTGATTGAGATTTTATAAATAATTTAACTTTTTCAAAGTTGCATTTTTTCCAGATTTTAAAATTCATGGAGAGAAGTTATGATCATAAAACCGGAAAGGTATATTGAATTTGTTGAATATGTAATTTATCTGATAATTATCCTCTTTTTGATTGTTGGTTCTGTACTTCTTATTTATGATGAAATAACCTCCATAATACAATTTACTGTTTCAGAAAATTCTATTCAACGAATAATAGATATAATTGCTAAAACTCTTGTTCTTCTGATGATTATTGAAATTATGTACACTGTTAGAATTTCGATTAAATTACACACACTTTGTGCAGAACCCTTTTTAATAATTGGACTTATCGCTTCAATTCGAAGAATATTGATTATAAGTATTGAAACTTCTTACAAATATGAATTATTCCAAAATCATATGATAGAAATTGGAATTTTAGTTGCTTTGATTTTCATATTTGTAATTGCAATAGTTTTATTACGTAAGTATGAAATAAGAGATAAACGGGTTGAAATTTAAAATTAAAAACCTCCATTGTTACATTCTACATTGGAGGCTTTAATTGGGAAATTATTATCAAAAATTTTAGATTTCTTTTTCTACAACAACAGAAGCATTTTCAATAATCATATTATAAAAATAACCGGCACCAAAATCTTTATCTACTGCAAGGGTGCCTTCTACAATAATAGTATTTCCAACTTTTGCGTTCTGATCTGAAGTAACCGTAATATCAAAATTTTCGCCAAATTTTGTCCCATCTTGAATGTGAATCCAATTTTTACCCATAATTCCACCATTATATTTTGTAACCACACCTTTGATTCTAACAAATTTTCCGGCAAGATTTTTCTTATCCTTTGCAATGCTTTCAACAGTTTTACCGTCTGCTAAAGGTTCAACAGAAATACTTGAAGCAACTTCAACTTTGGGTTTTGTGTGATCTGAACTTTCTGCCATTTGAGGCATCTGCTTTGATTCTGGGGCTAACGTTTTTGTAATATCACTGACAAATAAAATACTTGCAAAAGTTTTATTAAGTGATTTACTTTCAAAATTTTTCATTTCCATTGCATCTTTGAAATAGTAAGTTTCGCCATTTTCCACAGGCATTTGTCTAATTGCAATCCAAAATTCATTTCCATTTTCTTCACCTTTTAGAAATGTATATCCACCGCCGTTTATATGTTCAACAACGGTAATTTTTTGCATTCCGGCAGGAATATTTTCTGAGTTTTCTGGTTTTTCATTGCAAGCAAGTATAAAAATTTGTAAAACAATTAAAAAAGCCAACAATTTCTTCATCTTCTTCCCTTTCTAATTTTCAATAATTATTATAAAAGTAAATTTATGAAATAATTTTGTTAGATAGATTGTCTAAATTAGCTTCTGAAGTAAAGAGAAATATTTTTACCAAAAAAAATTATTGTTTATTGAAACTAAATTACTTTATATTTGTCAAAAAGGATAAACAATCTTGTTTTGCAATTCATAAACCAAAGGAGATGCCAAATGAAAAAAATAAAAGTTCTTTTAACAGCAAGTCTTTTTCTCTTTTTAGCTTCATCAATTTTTGCACAAGCTGAAAATACGGTTGCCGAAACAAAATCCAAAGTTGAAAAAGAAGCTTGTTCAACAACTGCTGGAGCATGTGATACAAAGGCTAAAGAAACAAAAATTTCAAATATTTCGAATGATGCACAATTAAATGTTATAAATGCTATGGATAACAAATCTTCCGTTAAAAGTGAAGCTGGTTGCTGCAGTTCAGATAGCAAAGTTGAAGGCGCAAAAATGTCTGATACAAAAAAAGGGAACTGCAATTCTTCTGTAACAAAAACAGCTTCTGTTGAATCCCAAAAATCTCATAATGCTGATTGTAAATGCGAAGGTTGTGCAAAATCTTAAATTAGTTTGATATAATTTTTCTAAAATCCGGGAGATTTAAAAATTTTTCCGGATTTTTTTGACCGTATCATCCTAGAAAAGTTGACAATAATTTTAATAGTTTTCTTACTCTTTTTTCGTCTCATCCTTCACCCACCAAAAAGATTGGCGAGCAAGCTTTTCACTTTTTACGTTTTTCCATTTTAATTTTTAAATTGAATTTCTACCCTTTTGTGTAGTTGTATTGGGTTTATTTCTGACTTAAATTTGTTCAGAAAATAAACAAAATTATCAGAGGCTAAAATGAGACAAAAACTCCAAAATAATTCAAACAATAGTGAAAATAACAAGAATTTAAAATATGATCATCATATTACTTTTTCAATTTTATTGTTAGTAATTCTTGTTTTTTCAGTTATACAAATTTCCGCCCAAGAAGAGAAGAAAAATAAAATTGATGAAAAATCTATTTCAGATAAAATCAATTCACCAACTGCAATCGGTGATGTAATTGAAATGAAAGATGAAGATGATAACGTATTATTTAGATTTCTAGATGAAGGAACATTTGGAAGTTTCCAAATCGGTTCGGGAATTCC
>JBGSKB010000500.1:0-5009 GCA_041741395.1 Melioribacteraceae bacterium | reverse complement strand
TGCTTATAAAATTGGAAAGCTTTTAGCACAAAATGGATTTGATATTTGTTCGGGTGGGGCACAAGGAATTATGGATGCAGTTTCAAAAGGTGCAAAAGAAGAAGGAAAATCTGCAATTGGAATTACAGTGGATATTTTTAAATCAAATACAACTCAACATCTAACAAATGAAGTAAAATGCAACACACTTTTTGAACGAATCGATAATCTAATAAAATACGGCGATGCATTTATTATTCTCCCCGGAGGAACCGGAACTTTAGTGGAACTTTCAATTGTTTGGGAACTGATAAATAAAAATGTAATAGAACAAAAACCAATTGCATGTTTGGGCAACATGTGGAGAAAAATTATTGAAGTTATGGATGAAAGACTTTCTTTTGAAAATAAACGTCCAGGTTTGGTAAAATGTCATGATTCTATTGAAGAAACTATTGAATACATTAAATTTCAATTAAATCATAATTAGGAGAATTGATGTGCAAAATAGTTTTTGAACAAGAAGTTTATACACATCAAGTTGATTATGTGGGGCATTTAAACAATATTATTTATATCGAATGGATGGAAATTGGCAGAACAAAATTATTGGAATATATAGGTTTAACTTTTGATATACTTGAGAAAGAAAATATTGCACCAATTCTTGCACAAACAGAAATTAAGTATAAAAAATCTCTCTATTTGGCTGAGAAAATAAAAATTGAAGTTTGGGTTTCCGAATTGAAAAATGCTTCTGCAGTAATGAGTTTTAATTACTTTAATAGTAAAAATGAATTAGCAGCTTTTGGAAGTCAGTTAGGGTTATTTATAAACCTAAAAACTAAAAAACCTCATAGATTAACTTTAGAACAAAGAAAAGCTTTTGAAAAAGTTTTAATTGAAGAATAAAAAAAACCTTCGAGATTTACTAAAATTTCAATCTCGAAGACTTAATAAATGTTATCCAAATTTATTTATTTTGCGGAGGAATCTCCAGTGCTGATTGATTAGATAATTTTTTATATTGATCAATTAATCTATCAACAGATGGATCATTCGGAACTGCTTGTTTTAGTTTATTCAATAATTCAATGAATTTATTGTACTCACCTAAATTATCATAAATTTGTTTTAAGACAATGTATGGATTATAATCACCAGAAGGAATATATCCGTTTATTTCTAAATCAGCGAGAGCTTGTTTTTCTATCTCTTTTGCATATTCAATAAATTTATCTCTTCTTCCGGCAACTAAGTAAAAATTAGCAAAATTATATTGAAGTCTATAATCCAAAGGAATTATTTTTCTCGGAATTTTTTCTTCCAATTTATCTAAAACTTGAACAGTTTTTTCATTATCCTTTAATCCACTTAAGTAATAATTTGCTAATTGTAGAAATGCATGTCTGTAATTTAGAGTTAATCTCTGATGATTATCATCCATGAAAATTGTGCTGTCATTCAAACCTCTAAATTTAAATCCGGGTTGATAATTTGTGCTGTAACTATCCGGTTCTTCCATAAATTGTTTCCATAAAATTTTTGTATTGATTGAAGAAAAATAATCGCTGTTTTGTTTTGGTGTTACCCGATATGCTAAACCTTCCATTTCAAGATAATTGTTTAATCCTATTTTGCCATTATCCGGAGTTGTAACTGCAAAATAAATGGGACGATCATTCATGTTTGCTCTAACAATATCCATTGCTACAATGTCTTGTGCTCTAACTGCTTGTACGCTTCCAAAATTAACTGAAGGTTCCATTTTCCAAGAAATCATACCTTGGTTTGTAATTGATGTATCTGTAATTCCAAATTCCTTGTAAGTATTAGGAGAAATAGGAACTGAAATTGTTCTTGTTTTCCATTGACTTGGAGCTATTGCCGAAATCTGAGCATCGGTTAAGTTCATTTTTATTTTTGGAGCGCCATGCGGTTCTGTATTCTTTAATTGGAAAATATACCAAGGCGTGTTAAGTAAACTTAAATTAGCAATTCGTACGTCGCGTCTAACACCTTCAACATCTTGAAGATACCACAGCGGAAAAGTATCGTTATCGCCGTTTGTAAAAATTATTGAATTTGGTGCTGCACTTTGAAGAATGTTGTAAGAATAATCCCAAGGTACAAAATTTCGTGATCTATTATTTTTAAAGTAGTTTGAACTTAACATATTTGCTGGAATAAGTATCATCAATAAAATTGAAATTGCTGCAAACAAAGGTTTTTTAATTGATGAATTTACTAATGTTTCACTTAGTAAATCAAAAATTCCTCTTACACCAAGTGCAATCCAAATTGAAAAAACAAAGAATGCTCCTACATAAAAATAATCTCTTTCTCTTGGTTGCGGCTGTTGCTGATTTTGATAAAATGCCGTTAAATAACCTAGGAAAATAAACATTATTAAAAATACTGTTGCTAATTTCCAATCGCGTTTATAATGATAAAAAATTCCAAATAATGCTACAATAAAAGGTACAGCCCATAATTGAGATAATTTTATTCCGGCGTCTTCTATTGTTGATTCACGGCCAACATAATTCCACAATAAATATCTATTAAACATGTGATTCATTTGGTAAGTCCAGAAAAAGTCTAAATCACTTGAATAATTTGAATAAACTTCTTGCTGATGCGGTTCTCTTGTAAATCTTCTTTTAAATATTGGCTGATCGCCATATTGTTCTCTATTTAAATAACTGACTAATTCCGGAAAAGTTTTTGGACTATTTAAATTTATTGGTGTGTCTTGGTTTGATCTAATAATTATCATTGCGTAAGATGAAAATCCAACCAAAGCAAATAATAAACTTTTAAATATTAGATGTAAAGTTTGTTTGTTTTCTTTTCCCGACCAATAAACTAAGAAACCAATTAATCCAGCTATTCCAATTATAATAATCATATCAAGTGTTATATTGTTTCCGCCTAGTTTTGCAATTAGATTTGGAATGTGTTTAACAATTCCCGGGTAAGTTGCAAAAAGTGTAATTCCGCCAATTACAATTGGAATATAAAATGAATTTCTGTGGAATATTTTCTTAAAGAAAATTCCCATTATTATAGCACTTGTAAATATTGAAAAAACTAAAAATTTGGAATCAAATGCTTCGTGTTCTTCTGCAGATGGAGGATTTGTCGAAGCTGTTGCCCATAAAGCAGCAGCAACAACTAAAATTACAACTGAATGCCCAAGAAATATATAAGCAGTTTCTTTAAAATGTTTTTCATCTGTTAAATATTTTCTCGTGTAAATTACTAAAACAATTGGTACCAAAGCCAAAACTGCCATTAAATGTACGCCGGTCGATAATCCAACTAAATATGCAATCATCAATAAATATTTTTCATTATCTTCTTCATCGGCTTTTTCATTCCAAACAACCATTAACCATGTAACAAATGCTATAAAAAATGTTGCTAATGCGTAAACTTCGGCTTCCATTGAGTTAAACCAAAATGTATCGCTAAAGGCTAATGATAAAGCTCCAATTGCTGCAGATATATAAGTGATAACTGATTCAAATAAATTTCCATTTTCATTTCTTTTGTAGTATTCAATTAATTTTACAGCTATTAGATAAAGAAATAGAACTGTAAATGCGCTTGATAAAACTGAAATTGTATTTACTCTAAACGCAATATTTTCAGCGAAAGGAATCATTGCAAAAAATCTTCCGAGAATTAAGAAAAATGGCGTTCCCGGAGGATGGGGAACTTGAAGTAAATTTGATGAAGCTATAAATTCACCGCAATCCCAAAATGAAACCGAAGGTTGAACAGTAGTAAAGTAAACAAAAGCAGTAACGAAAAAAACTAAACCGCCAATTATTTTGTGCAACATATTTTTATTCATTAAATCCTCAAATAATATTATTTCTTCTTAAAAAATTCGTTTATATCTATTTTTTCTCTATTAAGATAATATTTAGTGTACAAATCTTTCAATTTGCTGAAAGAAATTTTATCCAAATCTTCATTATCTTTATTTCTTTTAACAAACATTTTAAAATCCTTTAATTCTTCTTGCGAAAATTTTTTCTCATATCTTAAAAGAGTTTCAATATATTTTTTTTGATCTGTACTTCTCATTTTTCAAATATTCAATTTTTGCAATTGTAAAAGATATAAAGAAAATAGTTTCTAATCTGATTAAATTTTTGTTTTTAGCTGCGGATACCAATCAACAATCTTCTTTAAAAAATGTTCTGCGGATTTATCCCAATTAAATTCTTTTGACCATTTATAAGCATTTTCTGAAATTCTATTTAGTTCATTTTTATTTTTAAGTAAGTCAGCAATTTTTTCAGCTAATTTTTTTGAATCACCTAATTTTACAAGAAATCCAGTTTCATTATTTTTTATTGAATCTCTCAAACCTTGAACATCAGAGCCAATTGCCGGAGTTTTCATCGAGTTTGCTTCAATTACAGTAATTCCCCAACCTTCTTTTTCTGCCATTGTAACAAAAATCCATGCACGTCCCAAAAGTCCAGCTTTTTCTTCTTCGGTTAAAAATCCTAAAAATTGCACGTATTTTTCTAAATTTTTATTACTTACATAATTTTTCAAATTTTCTTCGTCATCGCCTTTTCCGCCGATAAATAATTTTATTTCGGGAAATTCATTTATCAATTTCGGTAAAGCATCAATTATAAATTTTATGTTTTTATATTTTTTAATTCTTCCAACGTAAACCAAAGTTGGAGTTTTACTTTTCTTAATTTCAATTTTTTCAAACAATTTATGATTTATTGAATTGTGCAAAATTGATGTTAATTCTTTTCTAAATCCTAATTCCACAAGTTCATTTTGCGTACTTTCGGAAACAGTAAATATTGGAGTTGAATTATAATTTTGCGGAATTTGTTTTTCCTTCTGAATTATATAATACGCAAGCGGAAAGGGAATTTCTTTGTAAAGTGAATTTCCGTGAATGTGATGAAGAATTCCAACAATTGGTTTTGAAATATATTTTGGAGTATTTAGAGGAATTTTTGAAATATCGTCAACAATTAAATCAT